>CAIKNO010000381.1 GCA_903828805.1 uncultured Sandaracinus sp.
CGTCGAGGAAGACGCCCCTCCCGGCGGGCGAAGGCGGGCGTCGGCGGGCGCCTCGCCGCCCGGGGAGGGGACGCGGATCATGCGCTGGTCGAGGCTTACGCACGCCGTCGCCCGCGACCCAACGTGGCGTGGCCGAGCGCGCTCGAAAGAAACGGAGGAGGAGGGATTCGAACCCCCGGTGAACTTCCGCCCACGGCGGTTTTCAAAACCGCTGCCTTAGACCACTCGGCCACTCCTCCGGCGGCGCGAACGTTAATGGAAGTCCGACCGGCGTGCCATCCCATGCGGGCGACGCCCGGCGGTCGGCCGCACCCCGCCCGCGGACCCACGGGTGATCTGGGCCGGCGTTCCCGTCAGGCGCGGACCCGGAGCCGCTTGCCGACGTCGATGGCGAGCATGGGCACCAGGGCGAGGCCGAGCGCCAGCAGCGACTGCTCTGCGCTCAGCGCGCTCATCCGGAGCAACTCACGCGCGAGCGCCCACTGCGGCAGCAAGACCTGGAGCAACACGAGGCCGAGCAGCACGGCGACGAGCTTCGGACTCGGGCCCGGCTTCGCAGCGAAGAACGGCACGCTGCGACGACGCGCCGAGAACCCGCGGAAGAGCTCGGCGCAGACCAGCGTCGTGAAGGCGAGCGTCCGCGCCGTGGCCTCGCCGAGGGGACCGAGGGCCACCGAGAACGTGGCCAGAACCACCCCCGCGTCGAGGACCCCGATGACGGCGATCTCCGCCCACTCGCGGGCTCCGACCAGCGGCGCGTCCTGCGGGCGGGGTGGCCGGTGCAACACGTCGTGCGCCGGGGCGTCGAAGACCAGCGCGAGCGCGGCCCCCGACTCCGACACGAGGTTCATCCAGAGCAGCATCAACGGGGTCATCGGCCCGGGGAGGCCGGCCACCGCCGCGCCGAGCATCACGCAGAGCTCGGCGGCGTTCCCGCCGAACAGGTACACGAGGGACTTCTGCAGGTTGTCGGACACCGTGCGTCCTTCGCGGATGGCCCCGACCAGGCTTGCGAAGTCGTCGGTCGTCAGGACGATGTCCGAGGCCTGCCGCGTCACCTCCGTGCCTGCGATCCCCATGGCGACCCCGACGTGGGCCTCGCGCAGCGCGGGGGCGTCGTTCACACCGTCGCCGGTCATCGCCACGACCTCGCCGCGGGCCTTGAGGTCCTTCACCAGGGCCAGCTTCATCGCGGGGGTGGCGCGTGCGAACACCAGCGTGTCGGCGTCGTCGCCCGGTCGCACGATTCCCATCTCGCGCGCGATGGCGCGGGCCGTGACGGGGTGGTCGCCCGTGATCATCATCACCCGCAGCCCGGCCCTCCGCGCGTCGGCGATCGCCTGCACCGCGGCTTCCCGAGGTGGGTCGGCGAGGCCCACGAACCCGAGCAGCGAAAGGTCCTCGAGGGAGGGGCCGGGGCCCGAGGCGACCGCGATGACGCGGAGCCCTTCGCCCGCCATGGCCATCGCCCGAGCGTGCGCGGCCTCGGTGTCCCCGTTCCGGTCGGCACAGAGCGGCAGCACGCTCTCGGGGGCGCCCTTGACGTAGACGGTGCCGTTCGCGCGGAGCACCGACATGCGCGTGTGGTGAGGATCGAAGGGCTGGGTCGAGACCCGCGGGTGCGTGGCCTCGATGGTGCGCCGGTCGATTCCGACCGCGGCCGCCGCGGCCAGCAGCGCGAGCTCGGTGGGGTCCCCGACCCCCGACTGGAGGTCGGCATCGGAGCACGCGGCGGCCGCTGCGAGCACCTCGTGCGGAGCGCCGTGGACGGCGCGGACCTCCATTCGTCCGGCGGTGAGCGTGCCGGTCTTGTCGGTGCAGATGACCGTGGCCGCACCGAGCGTCTCGATGGCTGCGAGGCGCCGCACGAGGGCGTGCTCGCGCGCCATCCGATGCACGCCGCGGGCGAGCGCGACGGTGACGATCGCCGAGAGCCCTTCGGGCATGGAGGCCACCGCGAGGGCCGTGGCCATCAAGAGCACGTCCTCGATGCGCTCGCCGCGCACGAGGCCCAGCGTCCCTACGGCGGCGACCACCAGCAAGCACACGAGCGCGAGGGTCCGGGCCACCCGGGCGAGGCGACGCTCGAGGGGGGTGCGCTCGTCGGATGCCGCCGCCAGCATCTCGGCGATCTTGCCGAGCTCGGTGCGCCCCCCGGTGGCGTGCACTTCGGCGCGGCCCGTCCCGCCCGCGACCGAGGTCCCCATGAAGACGCGGTCGCTCCGCTCCGCGAGGGGCGCATCGTCGGGGCACCGCACGGTCGACTTGTCGGAAGGAAGACTCTCGCCGGTCAGCGCAGCCTCGAGCGTGGTGAGCGCCGAGGCGTCGCGAAGGATGGCGTCGGCCGCGACGATGTCGCCGGCCTCGAGCGCCAGGAGGTCTCCGACCACGACCTCGGCGGCGGGGATCGTCCGCAGCGCGCCGCCGCGCACGACGCGCGCGCGCGGGGCCGTCGTCGCACGGAGGGCGGACAAGGCCCGCTCTGCCTTGAATTCCTGGGCGAATCCGACCGCGGTCTGGATCACCACCACCGCGCCGATGGCGGCGGCGTCGAGGGTGTCCCCGACGAGGGCACACACGGCGGCGGCCGCGGCGAGGAGCCCCACGAGGGGGCTCGCGAGCTGGGCCAGGAGCGTGCGCCAGGCGCGGGGCGGCGCGTCGGCCCGGATGGCGTTCGGTCCGTCGCGCGCGAGGAGCTGCTCCGCGTCGGCGTCGCTGAGGCCTTCTTGCGGGTCGACCGTCACGGCGTCTCTCCAGTCGTAGACACGCCTTCGCGGGGCGCCAAGGACCTGGGGCTCGGACCGCGGAAAAGGGGCCATCGCCCGAGGAGAAGTTGGTACCCTGCCGGCGCGCGACGTGTGCGCGAACGGAGGCCTCGTGACGGTGCAACTGGACGCGAACCTGACGGAGGCCCTCACGGCCGCGGAAGCGAACCCCGAGGACGCTCGGGCCTGGGAGGCGCTCGAAGCCCTCGTCGAGCAGCACCAGCATCAAGCCGAGGTCGGTGCGCTCTACCGGCGTTCACTGATCGGCGGTCGATCGAGCGAGGCGTTCGAGGCCCTCGGGCGCCGCGCCATCGCCTTCCACGAAGAGTGGTTCGGCGAGGACTCCACGCCGTTCCTCGACGTGCTGACGGCGGTCCTCGAGGTCGAGCCGGCGGCCGATTGGGCGCTCTCGCGGATCACGGTGGCGCTCACGATGCGGGGGCGCTTTCGCGACCTCCTCGAGCGTCTCGACCGTGCGCTCGAGACGCCGGCCGAATCCTGGCGACGAGGGCAGTGGCTGGAAGAGGCCGCGCAGGTGGCCAAGGACTTCGCCGGCGAGCCCGACCGCGCGATCGAGTACCAGCGCGCGCTCCTGGTGCTGCGCCCCGACGATGCCGCGCTCGGCGCCTCGATCGAGCGCATGCTCGAGGCCCAGGGGCGCTGGGCGGACCTGGTCGAGTCCTGGCGGGTGCGGGTCCGCGCGGACGCGGAGCACTCCGACCCGCTGCGGCTGCGCATCGCGGAGACCTGTCTCGACCCGCTCGGCGATGCGGATGCCGCCGTGGCCGAGGTCGGCGAGGCGCTCGCGGCGGGCCGCCCGATCACCGCGTTCGTGGGGTTGCTCGAGACGCTCGTCGCGCGCCCGGGCGTGTCGGCCCAGGCCCGGGCCCAGGTCGTCACGTGGCTGCGGGACCACCACGAGGGCGCGGGGCGGGGAGCCGACGTGGAGCGGGTGCTCGCCGTCGCACTCGGGTTCGCGAACGCCCACGAGGGCGCCGCGCTCGAGCTGGAACTGACCGCGCGGGCCGAGGCGCGCGGAGACCTCGCGGCAGCGTTCCAGCACTGTGCGACGTGGCTCCTGCGCGATCCGCGGGCGGCCGGGGCCGAGGACAAGCTGCGCGCCCTCGCCGCCTCGACGGGCGCCCACGGGGCCCATGCTGACGCGCTCGTCGAAGCCGCCGGGGCGGCGGGGGATCCCGGGCGCCGGGATTCGCTCGTGCTCGCCGCGGCGGAGGTGCGCCGACTGGCCTGCTCGGATGCCGAGGGCGCGGAGGCGCTGCTGCGGCGCGTGCTCGAGGCAGACGACGCCGAGCCGGGGTCGCAACAGCTCGCCGCCCGGCGCCTGGTCGCGCTGCTCGAAGCGGAGGACCGCGCGTTCGAACGCCTCGCGGCGCTCGAACGGCTCGCGCGGCTCGAGACCGACCCGAGAGAGCTGCGTCGGATCCTCGGTCAGGCGGGGCGCCTCGCATCGAAGCTCGACGATCACGGGCGGGCGCTCGCGCTGTGGTCCCGTCGGCTCGAGGGGGATCCGCAGGATCTCGAGGCGCTCGACGCGTGCATCACGGTCCTCGGGCGTGCGGCGCAATGGGCCGCGCTCGTGGAGATGCTCGGGCGGCGCGCGGCGATGCCGCTGCCCGCGCCCTTGCGCCGGGCGGACCGGGCCCGCATCGCCCGGGTCCAGGAGGTCGAGCTGGGCCTGCCGGCCGAGGCGGACGAGACGTGGGCGGCGCTCGCCGACGAGTTCGGCGAGGATGCCGAGACCGTCGATGCCCGGAGCGTGTTGCTGGCGGCGGCGTCGCGGTGGACGGACCTCGCCGCGATGCTGGAGCGCGCGGCGGCGCGTGACGAGGCGCGCGCGGTGGACCTCGCGGTGCGTCTCTCCGACGCTCGGAGAGAGCACCTCGGCGAGCCGCTCCGGGCGGCCGCCGGCTACCATCAGGCGCTCAAACTCGACCCCCGGCACGCGGGCGCGCGGGCGGGACTCGGGGCGGTCGCCACGAACCCGGAGGCGCGCGCGGCGGCCGTCGAGGCGCTCGCGGACGCTGCGTTGCGGACGGGCGATGCCCCCGCGGTCCTCGCGCTGCTCGAGGATCGGCTCGCCCTGGCCGGGGAGGGCGAGCAGGTGCGCCTGTGGATCGAGGCGGCGCGCCTGGAGGAGGAGCGACACGGACCGAACCAGGCCGCCCTCCGCGCGGTGAGGAGCGCCTTCGCGCTCCGACCGGACGACGCGGCGCTCGAGGCCTCCCTGATGCGACTCGGCGCGGCGACCTCGGCGTGGCCCGACGTCATCGACGCGCTCTCGTCGGCGGCGGGCGCGCTCCGGGCCGAGCCGCGGCGCGCGGCCCGCCTGTTCCGGTCGGCCGCCGAGTGCACCGAGCGTGAGTGCGCGGACCCGTCGGCGGCGCTGGCGTGGTTGCGCGAGGCCTTCGCGCTCGAGCCTCATGATCTGGTGACGGCGTCGGAGGCGATCCGTCTCGCGGCGTCGGTCGGCGCGTGGCCCGTGGCCGCGGGGTCGTGGGTCGGCGTCGCGATGGCGACCCGCCGCCAGGATCCGTCTCTGCTGGCCCAGCTCGAAGACGCCGCCGAGGCGGCCGACGCGTGGGGGCCCTTGACCGAGGCGGCCACCGCCGCGCTGACGATCGCCTGCGACCGCGCACGCGACGAGGGGGCCCCCCTGGGCGCGCTCGGCCGCGAACTCTGGGGCACCATCGCCGCGTGGAACCGGGACCGCCGGGACGACCTCGCGGCGGCCGAGCGGGCCGTGCAGCAGGCGCTCGCGAACGATCCCCACCACGTCGAGACCCTCCGGGTTCTCGGGCAGCTGCAGTGGCGGGCGCCGAGCCGGGCGCTGGTCACCACGTTGACCGCGCTCAGCGACCGGCTCGACGACGATCTCGACGCCCTCTGGGATGCGGCGAAGATCGCCCTCGATCCCGTCGGCGACGCCTCGCTCGCCCGGCCTCTGCTCGCGCGTCTCCTGCGGGTCTCCGCGCGGCCCTGGGAATCGGGCGCCACGCCGCGGGGGCAGCGGAAGGCCGACGTCGCGGCACGCGACGCCGTCGAGGCATGGGCGAGGCTCGAGCTCGAGGCGGGTCAGCCCAGCGCGGCGGTCGAGGTGCTGCTGCGCGGCGCGCAGTTGCCCTTCGACGCCGAGGAGGTGCGGGCGCTGCTGCGGCGGGCGGCCGATCTCGCCCGCGGTCCGGTCGGTGACGAGGCCTGGGCGCTGCGCCTCGATCGCCGGATCGTGGAGGCCTCGCTCGCCGATCCGGAGGCGGTGGATCGCATCGCGCAGGACCTCCTCCGGCGCGATCGCGTCGTCGAACTGCTCGCGCTCCGGCAGCGCGAGCTCGCGGAGCCGCTCGTCGCCGAGCGCCGCGTGGCGGTCCGCCTCGAGGTCGCGCAGCTGCTCGGCCGGCTCGAGCGGCAGGGCGGGCGTCTCGAGATGCTCCGCGCCAACCTCGTCGACCTTCCCGGGCATCCTCCGTCCATCGAGGAGGCGTGCGCGGCGCTCGAAGGATCGGGGCGAACGTCCGAACTGTTCGAGTTGCTGACGGCTCAGGCGCGCAAGCTCGAGGACGCGGATGCGGCCGGCGCGGCGCGGCTCTGGGGGCTGGTCGCGCGCCTCGCCGAAGGACCGCTGGCGGACCCCGACCGGGCGATCGCGGCGCACCGTCGGGTCGTCGCGCTCGCGCCCTCGACGTCCTCGCTCGACGCGCTCGCATCCTTGTATCTGGCGAAGGAGGATCCTTCCTCGGCCGCGGATTGGCTCGAGCGGCGCCTCGAGTTCTCCACGGACGAGGAGCGTTCGGACATCGCCCTGCGGCTCGCGGAGGCGCGCTTCGCGTCGGGCCGGACGGACCGCGCGCTGCGCACGCTGGAGCGGGCGCTCGAGCAGGACCCGGCCTCGGATGCGCTGCGCGACAAGCTCGCCAGCGGACTGCGGCGCGGGGAGTCGCATCGCGCGTTGGCGCGGGTGCTCGAGGCGGGCGCAGAGCAAGGCGCGACGCCCGAGCGACGGCTGGCCTACGCCCGTGAATCCGCCGAGACCTACCGCGCGCGACTCGGCGATTCCGCGGCGGCCGTGCCCGTGTTGCGGCTGGCCGTCGCGCTCGCGCCGGAGGATCCGGACCTTCGACGTGCCCTCGCCGAGGGACTCTGTGCGGCGGGGCTCCTCGACGAAGCGAGGCTGTTGCTGGAGGCCCTCGTCGCCGACTTCGGTCGTCGTCGCTCGACGGAACGGGCGGCGCTCCACTTCCAGCTGGCGCAGGTGGCGCAGGCCGCGGGCGACACCGGTCAGGCCCTCGATCAGCTCGACAAGGCGTCGGGGATGGACCTGGCGCACCCGGGCATCCTCCGGATGCTCGGGGATGTGGCTCGGGACGCGGGGCTCCTCGACCGCGCCGAGCGCGCGTACCGAGCGCTCTTGCTCATCGTTCGCCGTCCCCAGGCAGACCGACAGGCGCCGGCCTGCGGCGTCGCCGAGGTGCTCCTCGAGCTGTCGCGCCTGGCAGGCGCGCGCCAGCAGCCGGCCCAGGCCAAGGAGTTGCTGACTTCGGCCTTCGAGGCGGCGGAGCAGAACGCGGTGGAAGCCCAGCGCTTCACGCGTGCCCTGCTCGCGCACGGCGACTTCGGGGCGGCGCGCACCGTCGTCGATCTGCGGCTCGCCGCCGCGGGTGGCGATGCCCGGCTGCGCGCCTCGGCGCTCGATGACCATGCCACCTTGCTGGAGTCGATCGAGGGGCAGTCCGAGGCCGCCCTCGAGGCGCGGCTCGCCTCGCTCGAGCTCGTGCCGGGTCGTGCGGCCGCGGCCGCGGCCCGAACGCTCGCGAAGCGGCTCGGCGCGTCGAGGCGCTACGTCGAGCACGTCGGCGTCTTTGCCGGCCAGATGCGCCGACGAGAGGATGCCGAGCTCGCCTCGGAGCTGCTGCTCTCGGCCGCGGAGGCCGCGGAAGGCGATCTGGGCGACCACGAGGTCGCGGCCAATCTCTACCAACGGACGGAGGGGCTCGGCGCCCGCACGCTCGACGCCTGGAGCGGGTTGGCCCGCGTGGCCGCGGCGCGGGGTGATCACGTCGAGGAACTCCGCGTGCTGCGCCGCTTGCTCGCGGCCGGCGTCGACACGTCCGGTCTGGGCGGGGCCGACGCGGCCTCGGAGGAGGCGCGCGCCGAGGCGCTGTTCCGGATCGCCGAGGTCGAGCTGGAGGATCCCGCGACGGTCGACGCGGGCCTCGTCACGCTGGTCGAGGCCGTGACCCGGAGCGGTCAGCCCGCGCGCGGCGCACGTGCGCTCGCGGCGGCGTGGTCGCGGCACGAAGACCACGCGGGCCTCCGGATGGCGTATGAGCGCATGGCGCGCAGCGCAGGGGACCGGGCGCTGCTGCTCGATTGCCTGGACGTGCTCGCGCGGGTGGAGGGCGCTTCGCTCGAGCGCATTCGCGAGGGCGCCGAGCTCGCGGGCGCGCTCGGCGACGGGGCCCGGGCGGACGCGCTGCTGGTGGTCGGCGTCGAGGCCGCGCGGGCGACCCACGAGGGCCTGGCAGGGCATCCGTGGTGGACCTCCGCGCTCGCGCGCAGCCGCGAGGCCGCGGGGGATCTCGAGGGGGCGCTTCATTGGCGCACGCAAGCCGCCGAGGCGGCGGAGGCGCAGGGGGGGCTCGACGCGGCCGACCCGCTCTGGAGGGAGGTCGCTTCGTTCGCGGCCGCGTCGGCGGGCGACCCCGGTCTCGCGGCCTCGATCGCGCGGCGACTCTTCGCCCACCGGCCGACCGAGCGCGCGACGTGGGCGATGCTCGCGGAGACCCACGCGGCATCGGGCGAACTCGAAGCGCTCGACGCGGCCGTCGACGCCGCGCTCGTCACGTTCACGGAGCGGGCGGATCGCACGGCCCTCCGGATGCATCAGGCGGCCTTCCGCCTCGGCACGGTGGGGGGCGAGACCGCGGCGAGGGGGGCCCTCGAGGCGGTCCTCGAGGAGGAGCCCGACCACCTCGAGGCGGCCCAGCACCTGGGCGACGTGCTCGAGCGCCGGGGAGAGGTCGAGGCGCTCGCCGATCTGCTTCGCGGCCAGCTCCAGCGTGCCATCGCCCGGCGCGACGGCGAGGCGTCGGCTTCGCTCGCGCTGCGGATCGGGCGGGGCCTCGAGGCCACGCGGCCGCAGGACGCAGCCGCGCAATACAGGCTCGGGCTCGCGGCGGCCCCGCACGACCGCGGCCTGCTGACGGCGCTCCTCTCGCTCTCGGCGCTCCTCACCCCCGAGGACGACGCCGCGCGCGGCGAACTGCTCGAGGCGCTGCTGTCGACCGCGACGGGGTCGGAGGTGGCTGCGTCGGCGGCCGAGCTCGCGGCGCTGCGCGCGCGTCAGGGGGATGTCGGCGGCGTCGGGCGTGCCCTCGAGCTGGGTTTCCGGAAGGCGCCTTCGGACGCCTCGCTGCGCATGCGCTTGGAGTCCTGGCTCGCGGAGCATGGGGACGATCTCGCGCGCGCCGAATTCATGGCGTTCGACGCCGGGCACCGCGATGATCCGCAGCAAGCGATCGCCCGGTACGTCGAGGCCGCGGACATCGCCACCTCGCGCCTCGCCCGGCCGGACCTGGCCTTGACGTGGCTGCGGCAGGCCCAGGGTCTGGCCCCCGAAGATCTCGAACTGAGGGCGGCGACGGTCGCGGCGCTCCTCGCCGAAGGCCGTCTGGACCAGGCGAAGGCCGAGGTCGAGGACGCGTTGCAGGTCCACGCGGCGCCCACCCGGTCGCGGGCCCGCGCGTTGCGGATGCGGGCGTCGCTGGTCGGGGACGGTGGCGTCGGCGCGTCGGTCCTGTCGGATCTCGACGAGGCGTACGGTCTCGATGCGGAGGCGACGCACGCCGCGCTCGCCGTGGCGCTCGAGCGGGCCTCGGGGGATGGCGCGAGCCCGGACGCCAGGGCGCATTCGATGCGCCTCTCGGAGCTGCTGCAGATCCACGGGGATGCCGAGCGGAGCCGGGAGGTCCTCGCCTCGTGGGCCGCGGGTCATCCCGCCGACCTCGACGTGCACCGGCGACTGCTCGCGGCCGACACGGCGGCGGGCCGGTGGGAGGACGTGCTCGTGCACTGCGCCCGCCTCGTCGACGCCGACGAGGGGCCGGCCCAGATCGACGCCGTGCTCGCGTGGGCGAAGGCCGCGGAGAATGCGGGGCGTCCTGGGGACGCGCTCGCCGGGCTCGAGCGGGTCCACCGCGACCATCCGGGCGAGGCGCGCGTCCGGGATGCGCTCCGTGCCGCGTACTCCGCGTCGGGCTCTCATCTGGCGCTCGCGGAGGTCTGGCTGTCGGACGCTGCGTCGGCGACGTCGGACGACGCCCGCTTCGAGGCCCTGCGACGCGCGGGCGAACTCTTCGTCGGTCCGGCGGGCGATCCTCGTCGGGCCGTCGACGCGCTGCGCGCCGCGCTCTCGCTCCGCGAGGACGACGCCGACACGATCGTGCTGCTCACCGATGCGTGGATCGCGGCCGGCGGCTTCGCCGAGGCGGTCGAGCTTCTGCAGACGGCGATCGCGAGCCCACGTCGGCGTCGCTCCCCGGCCCTCGCCGCGATGCAGTTCCGGATGGCCCGGATCGCGGGGTTGAGCGGGGATCAGGACACCCAGCTCGAGTGGCTCAAGGTCGCGCTCGAGACGGACAAGACGCACGGCGGCATCGCCGCCGAGCTCGCCGAGCTGGCGATGGCGCTCCACGACGACGTGACGGCGATGAACGCCCTGAAGGTCGTGACCCTCCAGAAGACGCCCGGGCCGATGAGCAAGGGCATGGCGTTCCTGCGGCAGGCGCAGCTCGCGCAGCGCGGAGGCGACACCCAGAAGGCGCTGCTCTGGGCCCGGCGCGCCCGCATCGAGGAGGGCGATTTCAAGGAGGCCGAGGAGTTCTTGCGGAGCCTCGGCGAGGGCTGAGCTCCGAGCTCAGCGGGGCGAGGGCGTGGGGCCCCACGAGGACTCCCTCGAGGGTTCCCACGTCCGAACGCGCCGAAGGGCCCACGGATAGGCGCGCAGCACCGCGAGCTGCTTCAGCCACGCATAGCTCCACGCTTCGAGCGCCGCGCACGCCCAGACGAGCCGAGGATGGGGCGCGCGGGCGAGCGACGACTCCTCGGCGCTGCGGGTGCGTGCGTTCAGGTCGAGCACGTGCACATAGACGACGGCGTCCATCGCCCATCGAACGATGAGCAAACTCGCGGACAGCGCGCCGATGGCGGCCGTCCCCTGCACCAGCGCCAGCACGAGAAAAGCGAGCGTCGAAAGGCCGATCGGCGGGACCACGGCGTCGATGAGCTTCAGGGGCAAGCGCAGCCCGCCGAAGGCGCCGGCGCCTCGGGCCCC
>CAIKNO010000382.1 GCA_903828805.1 uncultured Sandaracinus sp.
CAGGTGCGTGCTGCCGGGTCCGTCCCTTCCGGGGCGGGCCCGGTCTCGCTTCGGGGGCCCCGCCCGCGCTCAGAGAGGTTTCGAGGGGTGTATCGATTGCGATTCTCCGTGGGGGAGCGATGAGTCGGGGGCATGGAACATCTCATGTGGTTCGCTCTCTCCACGCCGCTCTGGGGTTTCGCATTGCAGGCGCCGGTGGCCGCACCGCTGGCGTCGCTGCCCGAGACTCCGCTGTCCCTCGAGGTGAACGTCGACGGGGCCCTCGCGCCGCCCCTGGCGATGGCCCTCGAGGTCTCCGATCCGGTCTCTCGTCGGCAGTCGCTCACCGACGCGAGCCTCGGGCTCCAGCTCGCCACGGCGGTCGTCACGCTCACCGGCTCGATCCTCGCGTCGGCGCACTACGGCGACAACTACGGCGGACACGACGTGTACTCGCAGACCGCCTGCGCGCGTCAGTCCGGCGCCGCGATGCCCGACCTCTGCGCCGGCGAGGCTCCGTGGCCGCAGATCCTCGCGGAGTCCCTGGGCTCGTCGCTCTCGTTGACCACGACCATCGTCTCGGCCTTCGTGCCGCAGACCGAGTCCGTCTCGTCCGCGGATGCAGCGCGTCAGGACCGGTTCCGCCTCTTCGAGACGACCCGCTGGGTGGGGCTCGGGATGCACGTCGTGCAGCTGCTCGCCGGCATCCTGATCACGAACGCGGTCGGGTTCGGCTGGGCGGATCAGGTCAAGGACTTCGACGCCCTGAACGGCCTGCACGCGGCGCACGTCGCGTTCTCGTACGCGACCACGGCCGTCGACACCATGAACGCCATCCTGCTCTTCTGAGCGGACAGCGCGCCTCGGGCGCCGCGGGGGACCTCGAACGCCGAGGTCCTGCCGCGGCCTTCGGCGTTCAGCGGGGACCGTCGCCGGGGTGAGGCGCTGGAAAGACGAGCGTGACGCGCGTGCCGTGGCCGGGGATGGACTGCACCCGGGCGTCGCCGCCGTGGGCGCGCATCGCGCTGCGCACGATCGCCAGGCCGAGCCCGGTCCCCCGGCGCTCGGCATCGGTGGTGAAGAAGCGGTCGAAGATGCGCGGCAGATCCCCGGGCTCGATGCCCGGGCCGGCGTCCGACACGACGACGCGGGCCTCGCCGGCCTCGACCTCCACGTCGACCTCGACCGCGCGGCCGGCGGGCGAGAAGCGAACGGCGTTCTCGACGACGTTCTGGAGCGCCGCCTCCGCGTCCGCCGCACGGAGAAAGACCGGCGCTGTGGGGTGCGCCCGGACCTCGACCGGGACGTCCGGCGTGGCGCATCGGGCGCCGATCGTGCGGGCGAGCGCCTCGAGATCGACCGGCACGCGGGCGAGCGACGCCGCCTCGATCCGCCCGAGTTCCAGCAGGCGCGACACCAGGCGGTCGAGCCGCTCCACGTCGAGGCGGATGTTCCGCAGGAAGGTCCGGCGTGCCTCCGGGTCGTCCGCGGCCCCCTCCTCGAGCAGCTCGGCCGCGCCGCGGATGGAGGTGAGCGGCGACTTGAACTCGTGCGCGACGTCGGCCGCGAGATCGCGGGCGTAGCCGAGGCGCTCGTCGAGGCGGGCGGTCATCGTCGCGAACGACTCCGCCAGCTCGCGGATCTCGCCCTGACCCTCCACGACGACCGGCACGTCGCGCTCGCCCCGCGCGATGCGCCGCGCGGTCGTGGAGAGCCGGCGGAGCGGGCGCGAGATCGAGAGCGCCAGCAGCAGCGTGATCGCGACCGTCCCGACCAGCGTGAGCCCGAGCACGCGGAAGAGGCCGGCGCGGATCGTGTGCAGGTCGGCGAGCACCGGGGCGGTGGAGCGCACGACGTACACCGCGCCCTCCACGCGTCCCGCCAGGCGCAACGGCAACGCGAGGAAGAGCAGGACGGCCGGGGCCCGGGCGCGCACGCGGGTGGACGTCGCGCGCCCCTCGCCCCGGAGCGCGGCCTGCACCTCGTGCCGGTCCGCGACGTCGGGCCACCGCGCGCCGAGCTCGAGGTCGCCTGTCGTCCCGGCGCGCGAGGCGGCGGCGTAGAGCCACGAGCGCACGTCCGCTCCGCGCGGTTCGGGGCCTTCGGGCGCTCCGCGGTCGTGAGAGTCGACGAGGGTCGCGCCATGTCGATCGAGGACGCGGATGCGCGCGCGGGTGCGGGCCGCGATGCGTCGCAGCGAGGCCGCGTGGTCCGGGTCGTCGAGCGGCCGTCCGCGGCGCGCGTCGAGGCGCAGCATCTCGGTGACGATGGCGGCCTGGTGGTCCATGTCGCGCTCGAGGCCGTCGAGCAGACGCCGCTCGTAGAGCCGCGCGAATTCGATGCCCACGAGGGGCACGAGGACGACCAGCACGTTGACGAGCAGGAGGCGCACGCCGAGCCGCGAGGCGAGCTGGACGCCCACGCGCGCGGCGGACCGGACGAGTCGCGCGGCGCGACCGCGCTCACCCATCGACGGCCTTGTACCCCACGCCGTGCACCGTCCCGATCGGGTCGACCCCCAGCGGGCGGAGCTTGGCGCGCACCCGGCGCACGTGGGTGTCGATCGTGCGCTCGGTGATCAGGTTGTCGTCCTGGTAGGCGCGCTGAACGAGCTGCGCGCGGCTGAGCACGATCCCGGGTCGATCGAGGAGCGCGGCGAGCAGCAGCAGCTCGGTGCGCGTCAGCTCGACCGGGCGGTCGTGGACGCGGGCCTCCCATCGCTCGAGGTCGAGGCGGAGCGGCCCGTGCACCAAGGTCCGCGTCGCCTTCGCGTCCTCGCCACCGGTCCGCCGCAACAGCGCGCGGACCCGCGCGACGAGCTCGCGGGGCGAGAACGGCTTCACGAGGTAGTCGTCGCCTCCGAACTCCAGCCCGAGCACCCGATCGATCTCGTCGCCCCGCGCCGAGAGGAAGAGCACCGGGAGCGTGCGCCCCGGCCCGGCCTCCGCCCGCAGACGCCGCACGAGCGAGAGGCCATCGAGGCCGGGCATCATCACGTCGAGCACGACCAGATCGATGCCCGGTGTCGCGAGCCTTCGAAGCCCCGCGTGGCCGTCGCCCGCGGTCTCCACGCCGAAGCCCTCGCGGGTCAGCGCGTACTGCGCCACCTCGCGGATCCGCGGTTCGTCGTCGACGAGCAGGATGGTCTTGGTCACGGGGGGGCCTCGGTCTCCTCGAGGTGAAACACGCCGTCGAGCCCGTCGACCCGCGCCGCGACCTCGTCGACGGTATCACCGATGCCGTGCAGGTTCGACCCTGCGTAGCGGGCGAGGACGAGCTGCGAGCGGAGCGCATCGCAGAGGTCCGCGAGCTCGTCGAGGGCGCGGCGTTCGCGCGATAGAAGTCGCGCGAGCCGCTCGATGTTGTCCAGGTGGACGCGCGCGGTCGCCAGCGTCCGGCTCGAGGCGCCCTCGGCCTCGAGCCCCTCGAGTCGCCGCCGCGCGCGCTCGGGGTCGTGCGAGGGAAGGGCGACCGCGGCCTCGAGCTCGCCGACGCGCTGCGAGGCCCGCGCGACGCTCGCCCTCATCGCCTCGACGCTGCGTTGGGGCAGGAGCGTGGCCAGGGGCGTGCCGCGGACGGCCTCGAGCGCTTCCTCGAGCGCGCGAAGGATCCGCGCCTCGGGGCCCCGGGTCGAGGGGCCCCGTGCGGGAGGCTCTCGGGACAGCGCGATCGGGGCCCAGAGAGGCCAGGCGAGGAGCGCCGCGGCGGCCGTCGTGGCCCGCGCTGCGGGGGTCGCCTCACGCCGCGCGAGGACCACGGCCGCGAGGGCGCCCACGCCGAAGTACATCGGCATCCACGCGAGACTCACCGCGGCTCCCCGTGGGCGCGCCGCTCGGCCTCTCGGGCCTTCGACCGGGTGCTGTCGTAGATGCCCGCCGCAGAGAATCCGGCCCGCGCGAGCTCCTCGGCGAACGTGCCCTCGGGGGGGCGCACGAGCACGACGTCCGCCGACGGGCGCACCAGCCACGGGCGCAGCCCCCAGGCGACCTGCGCGCTCGTCAGCAAGTGGGCGCTCAGCACGAAGCCGAGCAGCGCGAGGCGGCCCTCCGCGGGACCGAGGCCGCGCCGGAGCAGCCCGACGCCCGCGAGGCCCGCGAGGCCGTACGAAAGCGCGGAGAGCACCACCGCGGCGTGGTAGCCGCGCAGCACTTGCAGGGCGAGCGCGAGGGCGGGGGCGAGCGCGAGCAGCACCAGCGCCGTGCGCGCCGAGGCGGCGAGCATCAGCGCCGCCGACTGCGCGAAGGGCTCCGGCCGCTCGAACGCGGCGCGTGCCCCGTGCAGGACGGGCACGGAGAGCGCGAGGGTGAGCATCGATACCCACGGCAGCTTCAGGGCCGCGTAGAGCATCTGCAGGCTGCCGCGGTGGCTGCCGACCACCCCGCCGAACACCAGCGTGCCGACCAGCAGCGCCAACAGCGAGGCGCGCGCGATGGAGCGGAGGTCCCGTCCTTCGGTGATCGACGCCGCGATGGAGGCCGGAGAGCGCAGCAGCGCGGTGAGCGTGTGCGAGAGGTCGGCGCTCATCGGAAACCTCCGTGGAGCGCGAGGATGGCGCCGGGCACGAGGTGGGCGCCGAGCAGCACGCCGAGGCCGCAGGTCCCGAGCACGAGCGCGGTCGTGGAGGCTCCGGCGCGCCCGGCCGGCGCGGCCTCGAGCACGTCGCAGGCGAACGCCCGAAGGCCGAGCAGGCCCGCGAACGTCACCGCGCAGAGCTCGAGCGCGGCGGCGAACCGCTGCCCGTCGGGCCCACCGGCGCTGAGCTCGAAGAACACCGTGAGCGGGACGAGACCCGCGAGGACCATCCCGGTCGTCGAGACGCCCCGTGCGGCGGCCCGGGCGATCTCGAAGGCGCCGACGCCGCGGTCGAAGAGCGTCAGCAGCACCCAGAGCGAGGGCGTGAAGAAGAGGCCGAACGCGAGCGGGGGCGCGGCGACCCCCATCGCGTCGACGAGGCGCTCGGGGGCCGGGTGGCCCGCGCCGGCCGCGGCCCCGAAGGCGCAGGCGAACGCGAATCCCGTCAGGATGCGCAGCAGCGCACGGGCGGGGTGGATGTCCCGCCGCGTGACCATGCGGCTCGAGAAGCCGTCGTCGGGCGCGGGGGTGGGATGCGGGCAGGGTTCGAACGATTCCATCGTGTCCTCCATGCCGGATGTGTAGGCTGCGCTTCGGGCATCCACGCTGCGCGGCCCGGGAGAAGCCGAGGCGAGATCGTGGCGAATCGATGGCAGGCAGATCCGGAGGCCGCGGACGAGGACACCTCCGGGGGGGTCGAGCCTTCGTTCTCCCACCGCAGCCGGCGGGTCCTCACCGAGCGGGACCTGCCCCGCTTCGCGGGTCCGACGCTCTTCGACAGGATCGCGCGCACGCTCTGCCTCGCCGGCTGCGTGCCGCGCAAGGAACTCTACGAATCCTGGGAGGTCGCCCGCCGCGCGCGCCGTCGCTTGCGGGGAGGGCGGGTGGTCGACCTCGCGTGCGGCCACGGCCTGCTCGCCCACCTCATGCTGGTGCTCGACGACACGTCCGCGGAGGCGCTCGCAGTGGACCGTCGCCTGCCCCCGAGCGCGGCCAAGACCGCAGAGGCGATGGTGCAGGCGTGGCCGCGGCTTCGAGGCCGCGTGCGGCGCATCGAAGCGTCGCTCGAGGACGTGCCGCTCGCGGCGGGGGACCTCGTGGTGTCCGCCCATGCCTGCGGGGCGCTCACCGACCTCGTCCTCTCGCGCGCGGTCGCCGCGTCCGCGACGGTGGTGGTGTTGCCGTGCTGCCACGACGCGGCGCGCTCGGACGTCGGTGGGCTCGACGGCTGGCTCGATGCCGGCCTGGCCATCGACGTGGTCCGCGCCGCGCGGCTGCGGGCCGCGGGGTACTCGGTCCGCACCCAGCGCATCGATCCATCGATCACCCCGCAGAACCGATTGCTCTTCGGTGTGCCGCCGGCCGCGTGCGAGGCATCGTCCGCACCGCCCGAGGTCGACGCGCTCCTCAGCCCAGGATCATCGACTCGCTGAGCAGACGTCCCTCCGCGTAGCGGCGCAGGTTCCATCGCTCGAAGAGCGCGCGCTCCTCGCCGTGGAGCAGCCACCGGGCGAAGAGCTCGCCCATGATCGGCGCCATCATGAATCCGTGCCCCATGAAGCCGCTCAGCAGGTAGAGGCCGGGCACCGCGTCGATGTCGCCCACGAGGGGGTTGCCGTCGGGGGTGAGGTCGTAGCAGCCCGCCCACTGGCGCAGGATCTTCACCTCGCCGAGCACCGGCATCGCGCGGGCGAGGGCGCGCGCGTAGAGCCCGAGGAAGCGCAGGGACGACTCCTGATCGACGCCCGAGGGGACGACCGGGTTGGAGATGCCGCCCACGATCTCGCCGCGCATCGATTGCGAGAAATAAAGGCCGTCCGCGAGGTCGCCGACGAGCGGACGGAGGAACGGCTTGAGCGGCTCGGTCGAGCAGATCTCGTGGCGGTGCGGGTGGCTCGGGAGGGTCACGCCGACCATGCGGGTCAGCTCCGGGGACCACGCGCCCGCGCATACGACGACGCGCGGCGACGCGATGCGGCCGCGGGGCGTGACGACGCCCGAGACCCGTCCCCCGACGGTCTCGATCTCGGTGACGTCGGTGTGGGTGTGCACCGCGACGCCGAGCTGGGCGCAGGCGCGCGCGTAGCCCCACACGAAGGGCCACGGGAACACCACGCCGTCGTCGGGGTTCCAGCTCGCGGCGACCACGCGGGACACGTCGAGCTCGGGGACGATCTCCCGGATCTCGGCGCGGTCGATGATCCGCGTCGGCAGTCCGGCATCGCGCTGAAGCTCCGCGGAGGCTTCGAGCTGTCGGGCCCGCTCGTCGGTGCGGGCGAGGAAGAGATAGCCCCCGCGGCGGAACCACACGTTGATGCGCATCCGCGTCGCGAAGTCGCTGCAGAGCGCGATGGAGCGCTTCATCAGGCGGATGTTCGTCTCGCTCGACCACTGCGCGCGGACGCCGCCGCCGTTGCGCCCGGAGGCGCCGCCGCACAGGTAGGTGCGGTCCAGCACGACGATGTTCTTCTCGCCCGCGAGCGCGAGGTTCCACGCCGTCGAGAGGCCCATGATCCCGCCGCCGATGATCACCGTGTCGGCGCGCTCGGGCAGGGCGCCGGGCCCGCGCTCAACCAAGGGGGTCACCCTCCTCTCCGTCGAGCAGGCGGGCCAGGCGTCCGATCGCGATCGGATGGTAGGGAGGGCGCGGCGTGATCGGACGCGTGGGCGGGTCGCCGCCGAGCTCCACGAGCAAGCGGGCGCACAGGGCCACGCACTGCTTGCCCTGGCACCAGCCGGTGCCGAAGCCGGTGTACCGCTTGACCGATTCGAGGTCGCGGTGACCGGCCTGGATCGCCTCGTGCAGTTCGTGCGTGGTCACGTCCTCGCAGCGGCAGATGAGGGCCTTGTCAGTCATGGGCGAGCTCCGAGGCGAGGGCGGCGGCGGCGGCTTCGGCCTGCGCGCGGACGGCGGCGGCGGACGTCAGCGCAGAGGCTGCGCCGACGACCCGGGTCCAGGGGACCTTCGTCGCACCATCCGCGGGCGACGCGTCGATCTCGAACCCTGTGCCGGACCAGGCGACGTCCGCGCCCGCCTGGGCGGCGAGCTCGTAGGCGGCGCTCGAGGGCGCCGCGACGATCAGCAGATCGCAGGGCACCGACACCGTGCCTCCGTCGCGCGCGAGGTCGCAGCGCGTGACCTGCGTCCGGCCCCGCGCGGCCACGAGCGCCGTGCGCGGGTGGATGCCATCGACCGCGGCCCCGGCCTCCGCGAGCGCCGCGGACAGCGCCTGCAGCGAGGTGTCGTCCGGGTCTCCCGACACGACGATCCGGCGCCCCGGCAGCACCCCGTGCTGCAGCAGGCGGGCCGCCGCGTCGGGTCCCATCACCCCGGGAAGATCGTTCCCGGGAAAGGCCCAGGTGCCCTCCTGCCGGCCCGTCGCGAGCACGATGCGGCGGGCGCGCACCCGCAGCAGCGCGTCGGGGCCGTCGGCGAGCAGCACGACGCCCTCGGGCCCGGGCTCGTGCACGGCGACGGCGGCGTGTCGGAGCTTCAACTCGACCCCTGCGGACAGCGCCTCGCGGGCGAGGCCGTGCGCCGCTTCCTCCGGGTCCGCACCACCCTCCGAGCGTGCGCGCCGAGGGGCGGTCGCGAGGTGTCCGCCGGCGACGCTCTCTTCGTCGACGACCACCGTCCGCAGACCGCGCGCGGCGCATCCGCGTGCCACCTCGAGCCCCGCGGGGCCCGCGCCGACGACGACCACGTCCACGTCCCGCTCGACCGGGCGCGGGGCTTCGATGGGCGCGTCGGGCAGCGTCCCGACACCGGCGATCTGCCGGGCGACCGACTGCATCGCGCGGTTCGCCGCCTTGTTCCACGTGAACATCTCGTGGTGGTTCATGCCCGAGGGGAAGAACCAGTCGGTGGCGGAGAGCAGGTCCACCGTCGCGCTGCCGAGCACGTTCTGGGTCTCGACGCGCATGCCCTGCGCTGCGGGGACGCGGCACGTCATCTTCGAGGGCACGCCATCGACGCGCATCAAGCAACCGTCGCAGCGCCCCGCGAAGCACGCCGCGCCGCGCGGCCGGTGGTACTTCACGCTGCGCCCGAGCACCAGACGACCGGCGGCGGCGAGCGCCACGGCGACCGGCTCCCCGGCCACGGCGGGCACTTCCTCGCCATCGACGAACAGGACGCAGTCGGTGGGCGTCGTCCCCAGGCGGCGCGGTGGCATCGCCCGTTGATAACGCGGGCGATGCCAGGAGGGGAAGGACGTTCGCGCCCCGCGCGGCGTCCGCGGCCGTCGGGGGACTCAGGACGCGTCGTCCGCGGCGACGTCGGCGATGACGAACACCACGCGGCGCGCGGCGGCGCGGCATGCGGCGGAGCGGGCGACCCGGCAGGCGGGTTCGTCGACCGCGCTCGGCGGACGGTCCCGGCCGAAGCCCTGGGGTTCGAGCCGCGCGGCCTCGACGCCGTGCTGCACGAGGAACTGCACGACGGACGCCGCCCGTCGCCGCGAGAGGTCCTCGTTGTGCTCGGCCGAGCCGACGTCGTCGGTGTGGCCCTCGACGACGATGCGCCGGATCCACGCGTTGGCGACCATGATCTCCGCGACGTACTCGAGGTCCGCGAAGCTGCGCTGCTGGATGACGTCCGCGTCGGTGTCGAAGAACACCGGGGGCACGCGGATGCGGCGGGCCGCGACGTCGACGCGCACGGCGCTGTCGGGGCAGCCGTCGGGGTCGTTCGCGTCCCGGCCGCCCGCGGTCTCGGGCAGGTTCCGGCATACGCCGAAGTGGCCGCCGGGATCGGGCGGGCCGTCCTCGCCGTCGTGCACCCCGTCGCCGTCGTTGTCGATCTCGACGCAGCCGTCGGTGTCCTCGAAGCCGTCGCGGTCTTCGGCCTCGCGCGGGCAGGTGTCGGACGCGTCGGCGATGCCGTCCCGATCGTTGTCCGGCTCGGGGCAACCGTCGGTGTCTTCGAAGCCGTCGCGGTCCTCGGCCTGCGTGGGGCAGCGGTCGTCGAGGTCGGGGACAGCGTCGCCGTCGTTGTCGAGCTCGGGGCAGCCGTCCTCGTCCTCGAAGTGGTCGGCGTCCTCGACCGCGTCGGGGCAGCGGTCGCCCTCGCCGACGCCGTCGTGGTCCGCGTCGGGATCGGGGCAGCCTTCGAACCGGCCGAGCCCAGCGAGCGCGGGACAGCGGTCGGACGCGTCGGGCACGCCATCTCCGTCGTCGTCGAGGTCGGGACAGCCGTCGTCGTCCTCGTGCCCGTCGCGGTCCTCGTCCTGCCCGGGGCAGCGATCCTGGTCGTCGCCGACTCCGTCGCCGTCCTCGTCGTGGGTGTGCAGGTAGAGCCGCAGGGCGAGGCCTGCCCGCCACGCCGGCGTGCCGTAGCCCTCGGTCAGCCCGATGCCGCCGAAGGGCAGGATCTCGAAGTCGGACACGGGATGCACGCGCAGGGCCGCGAGCAACTCGAGGGGGCTGGTGGTCTTGCTGCCGAAGGCGTCGAACGTCGTGGAGCCGTGCAACTCGGCGAGGATCTGCACCTCGGTCGCCGCGCGGATCTCGACGCCTGCGGCGTAGGTCAGCTCCGAGCCGACCCGGAACGACGAGCCGATCGATGCGTCGCCGGTCCGTCCTCGGACGCCCGCATTCGCGCGGAGGGTGACGATCTCGATGCGTCCTTCGACGCCGAGCAGCCCGGCGATCGTCGCGTTCGCCTCGGAGCCCAGCTCCGCCCAGGCCCCCTGGCCGTCTCCGATGGTCGGGATGGTCGCGGTGAGGGCCGCGAGCACGCGCAGATCACGCATCAGGGCGGTGCGCCACGCGAGCTGGAAGCGAGGGTCGCCGATGCCCTGGCCGCGCAGCGTCGCGAGCGTGATGTCCCGCGCGAACTCGGTGTCCGCGGCGGACACGACGAAGGGCCACGAGAACTGGAGCGAGAGCCCGAAGGGCAGCCCGAGGGCGATCGTCGGCTCCACGATGGCCTGGTGATCGAGCAGGGTCGCCTGCATCCGGCCGCTCGGGTCCTCGGCCCTCAGCAAGGTCGCGCCGTAGTGCGTGGAGGCGGCCACCGACACCGTCCACTCAGGCAGCCCCGGGCCGCCCTCGGTGGCGATGCCCGAGTCCGGCATCGCCGACGGGTGCAGGTGCTGGACGTCGAGCCGGAACGGCGAAGGGGTCTGGGCGTGCGCGGCCTGCGGAGCGCCGAGCGCGGCCCCTGCGAGGCACGCGAGCCAGGGGACGAGGGCACGGAGGCGCAGGGATCGGGACGTCATGGCGGCCGGCAAGGTAGACCGAGCGCGGCTCTGCCAGCAAACGCCATGCGGCCCGGTCGGTCGCACGCGGCCGGGTCTTGACGTCCGAGGCCACGACCGAAGACCCTCGTGGGCGTGGAGGTGTCGATGCGACGAACGTCCCTGGCGGCTTCGATGTGGGCCTGCCTCGCCTTCGGGTGCGGCGCCGGCGAGGGAGGAACCATCACGGTGCCCTGCGACGAGGCCCGATGCGGCGAGATGTGCGTCGGGGATGGCAACGCGTCCGGCGCGTGCCGCAGCGACATGTGCGTCTGCCAGCCCCGGGTGGACATCCCTGCCGGCCCGACGCAGGGCCTGTCGTCGGGTGGCGCCGTGGTGCGGCGCTCGAGCGGCTACCAGGTCTCCTTCTCCGTGGGCGGCGTGAGCCCCGCTGCCCAGGGCACGGCGGGCACGCAGAGCGTCGAGCTGGGACTGCAGCCGCAGACCGATCCGACCCGACTCCAGGCGCCCTGATCACAGACGCCCGCGCACGCCCCGGGGCAAGGGCGCGGGAACACGAGAACATTCTTCGAGGAGCCACGATGACGAAGCGCGGGAAGATGGGTCTGGGCCGGTCGGCGGTGCTGATGCTGGGCGTGCTGCTCGGGCTGGTCGCCCCCGCGGCGGCCCAGGTGCCGCGGACGATGACCGTTCAAGGCATCCTGCGGGACGCGTCGGGGGTGCCCGTCGAGGCGCCGACGACGTTCCAGTTCGAGCTCCTCGAGGGGTCGCGCAGCGTGTGGACGGAATCGCAGACCATCGACCTCCGGGCGGGTCTGTTCACGATCACGCTGGGGGCGTCGACGCCGATCGACGCGGGCGTGTTCGGCGGCGCGGGGCTCTCGCTCCGGATGACCGTGGGCGGCGAGGCGATGGACGCGGTGCCGCTGACGAGCGTGGCCTACGCGTTCCGGGCGCACAGCGCCGACACCGCGGAGGCCTATGCCGGCGACGTGGCGTGGGGGCAGCTCACCGAGCTGCCGGCGGGCTTCGCGGACGGCACCGACGACGGCGCCAGCGTGATCGCCGGCACGGGCCTCACGCTCACGGGCTCGACGCTGGGTGTCGACACGACGCTCGTGCAGTCGCGCGTCAGTGGCGCCTGCCCCGCGGGGCAGGCGATCCGCTCGATCGCCGCCGACGGCTCGGTGACGTGCGAGGTCGACGACACCGCGACGTACGCCGCCGGGTGGGGCCTCTCGACGATGGGCACGACGTTCGCGGTGGATTCGACCGTCGTGCAGTCGCGGGTGACGGGCAGCTGCCCGGTGGGTCAGTCCATCCGCATCATCGCCGCCGACGGCACCGTGACGTGTCAGGTCGACGGCGGGGGCACCTCCTACCTGGCCGGCACCGGCCTGAGCCTCGTCGGCGGCACGACGTTCTCGGTCGATGGATCCGTCATCCAGCTGCGGGTGGGCGGGACTTGCCCCGTGGGTCAGTCGATCCGGGCGATCGGAGGGGATGGGGCGGTCACGTGTCAGGTCGACACGGACACGAACACGACCTACGCGGCGGGCGCGGGGCTCTCGCTCGTGGGCACGACGTTCGCGGTGGACCCGGCGGCGGTGCAGTCGCGGGTCGCGGGCAGCTGTGCCGCGGGACAGTCGATCCGTGCGATCGCGTCCGACGGGTCGGTCACGTGCGAGGTGGACGACAACACGGGCACGACGTACGCGGCGGGCGCGGGCCTGACGTTGACGGGCACGACGTTCGCGATCAACAGCGCCACGGTGCAGACGCGGGTCGCGGGCGCATGCGCCTCGGGGCAGGCGATCCGCGCCATCGCGGCGGACGGCACCGTGACCTGCGAGACCGCCTCGGGGGACCCGACGCCGGACACCATCGCCGATGACGGAACCATCAGCGATGCCGAGGCCTCGGACGTGCTCAGCATCAACACGCCGCTGCTCTCGGCCCCGGCCGCGGGCACCGTGGTCGATGTGAACGGCGAGCTCCGCTCGAACGGGTCCTACCAGCTCAATGCCACCGCGCCGACGGCCTACGAGCTCAGCGAGCGACGTTACGTGGTGGACGCGGGGACCGCGTCGGTGGGTCGGGTCGTGGCGCTCGATCAGACCGTCGTGGAAGCACTCTGCCGCGACCTCGACGGGAGCGAGGTGTCGATCGCGATGGTCAACTGGGACACCGCCCAGCCGGGCAACCTCGCGAGCCGGACCGAGCGCCTCTTCCTGTCGGAGTCGAGCCGCTGGTGGCGCTTCAGCAACAACGACGTGGCCGGTCTCGACGGCAACGGCGCGGTGCAGGAGTGGGGCGTCTACGACTGCTACTTCGGCGACTCGGAGACCTACACGGGCACGCCGAACGGGCGGGCCGACGCCTCCGCGCAGTGGGGCCTCCTCAATGCGGCGGGCGGCTCGTACTCGGACTCCACGACGACCTGCCGGGTGGTCATCGAGGACTGAACGGGCAGAGCGCGGGCCGCGCGCTCGCCGAGCGCGTGGTCCGTGGCGCTTCGCGGGGTCGACGGCACGCTCAGGATCCGAGGCGCACGCGGAGCACGACGACGTCGCCCCGCTGCAGGTCGACCGCCTCCTGGTGCGCCGGCTCCTGCCCGAGCGGCAGGAAGCAAAGGACGTGGCGGCCCACGGGCAGTTCTGCCGAGACCGGGGTGCGACCGGAAGGGCGGCCGTCGATCTCGACCGTCGCCCACGCCTCGGCGGTGCCCACGACCATCACGCGCCCGGTCGCCGTGGACGCGCCCGTCCGCGCGGCGGGGGCGTCCGCGGCGGCGGTGTCTGCAGCCTCGGGCGTCGCGGCGCGAGACGGCACCCGCCGGGGGGCGCGCGGTTCACGGGGAGCGTCCGCTGGCGCGCTCTGCACGTCAGGGCCCGCGGTCGGCTCGGCGGGGACGTCGGTGTCGGCGACGTCGGTGTCGACGGTGTCGTGGCCGGCGGTGTCGGCGACGTCGGTGTCGTGGCCGGCGGCCGTCGATGGCGCCTGCGGGGGGGCCGTCGGGTCCTGGGGCTCGCGCTCCGCGGCGCCGGGGCCGGCGCCCTGTCGCGGAGGGTCGGCGTCGAAAGGTCCGGGCGCGGAGGGCGGGGGCGTCGGCGCCTCCGCCGGCAAGGCGCTCGCGACCATCGAAGGCCGGGTCGCGAGGTGGACCGCGCCGCCCACGGCGGCCGACCCCAGCGCTCCGAGGGCGCCGCCCAGCGCGAGGGTCCGCGCCGCTGGTCGGGACCCGGCGGTGGGAGCGGGGCTCGGCGGGTGAGGCACGGGCGGGGCGCCCGTGACCTCGAGCGACACCGAGGGCACGACCGAGCCGGTGGACGACACCTCGCTCCCGTCTCGGATCGTGGGCGCGAGGCCCACCGCTTCGCGTGCCCGGCGGAGCTCCTCGAGGCGTGTGGCGCGCTCTTCCTCGAAGAGGGCCCTCATCCACTCGGACACGTCGGACATGCCGAGGGTGGCGCCCGACCGCGTGAGGAACGCCGCCAGATCCCGACCCATCGCCCGCGCGCTCGGGTAACGCTCGTCGGGGTCCCGGGCGAGGGCCTTGAGCACGATGGCGTCGAGCTCGGCCGGCACCCACTTGCGGATGCTGGAGGGGGCGGGGATCTCGTCGCTGGCGACGGCCATCAGCGTGGCGGCCTCGGAGTCGCGCCGGAACAGGCGCTTGAGCACCAGGAACTCCCAGAGGCACACGCCCGCGGAGAACACGTCGCTGCGGCGGTCGAGGGCGCGGTTGCGCAGCTGCTCCGGCGAGACGTAGGCGAGCTTCCCTTTGATCTTGCCGGCCTCCGTCGTGTGCAGTTGCGAGCCCGCCTTCGCGACGCCGAAGTCGAGCACCTTCACCGAGCCGTCGTACGTGACGATCACGTTCTGCGGCGTCACGTCGCGGTGCACGACGCCGAGCGGCGTGCCCTCGGCGTCACGAAGCTCGTGCGCGGCATGCAGTCCCTCACATGCGTCGGAGAAGATGCGCGCGGCGTACCACGGGAGCGCCGCGAGGCGCTGGGTGTCGCGGAGGCTCGCGAGCTTGTTCGAGATGCGCAGGAGCGGCTCGCCGAGGAGGTACTCCATCGCGAGGTAGTACACGCCGTCGGCCTGTCCGAAATCGAACACGGAGCAGACGTTCGGATGGTCGATCGACGCGGACAGTCGCGCCTCGTCGAGGAACATGTCGATGAACTGCCGCTCGTGCGCGAGGTGCCGGTGCACGACCTTCACCGCCACGAACTTCTCGAAGCCGTGCCCCGCCTGCTCCTCGAGCCGCGCGAGGTACACCGTGGCCATTCCCCCCGACGCGAGCTCCGAGCAGAGCCGGTAGCGTCCGAGGCGGGCAGGGGGAGGCGCGCTGGGGCCGCCGGGTTCCATCGATCCGTTCATGGAGGCCGGTTCATCGTGGTTCCGGACCCGGGCCGGCCGCCAGTTCGTGGATCGATGAGGAAGACAAACGTAGGTGCATGTACGTTTTTCTGGATCCGGGACCCGTCCGTGGTGGACCCTTCGGGGATGCAGAGACTGCTCGCCATGCTGGCCCTGCTGTTCGTGCCGACCGCGGTGCGCGCGGACCTGACCGTCATCTACGCGCCCGCGTCGCGGCCGGCGCCCTGGGTGGCTTCGACCGTCTGCAGCCCGCCGACCGAGCCGGTGTCTTATTCGCCGCGCCCCGCGCCCGCCGCGTCGTCCCCGACCGTGGTGACCCCCGATTCGCCGAGCAGCGCGCCCGCGTCGCCGTCGCCTTCGGCGCCCCGACCGATCCGCGCGGGGGGGGCGGAGCCGCAGGGTCCGGCGCCCTCTGCGCCGCCTGCCCCGCCGCCCGCGTCGCCGCAGGCTCCTCCGGCGTGCAGCGCCCGCCCG
>CAIKNO010000383.1 GCA_903828805.1 uncultured Sandaracinus sp.
CGCCCTTGGCGACGAGCTTGAGGCAGAGCAGGACGGGAGTCGGCGTGCGCGAGGCGACGACGCCGCTCGCCATGGTGAGCGCGTCGGACAACGAAAGGCGGTCGCAGACGAGTTTCATGGAGGTCCCCTCTGGCAGTCCGTTCTGAGCTCCCGCGCGGAACGCCAAACACTGGCGTACCCGCAGGATCCCGGCCTCGCGGCTACTTCCGCTTGGGCCGAGGAGGGCGCAGTGTACAGCCCATGGTGCCGGTCGGGCGGCGCGGCGCACGCTTCCAAATGCCGAGATTTGCCGCGTTCCTTGCCCGGCCTGCGTCCGAGCTGCGGATCGGGCGAATACGCTCCACCCATGGTTTATCGCTTTTTGCGCGGCATCAACGAGATCTACGGCGTCACGGTGCTGTTCGTGTTCATCGCGCTGTTCTTCATCGCGCTCGCGTTCACGGTCATCTACCCGCTCGTCCCGATCGTGCTGATGATCTCGTCGATCTTCCTCGTGGTGTTCGTGCGGCTGGTCTACCTCGGGCTCAAGGCCGCGGAACTCATGCTCGCGCGCGAGTCGCTGGGCATGGGCAATTGCCCCGCCTGCTCGACCAAGTGCGACGCGCTCCGCGTCGGCGAGCGGCGCGTCCTCGAGTGCCCGCGCTGCCGTCGCGGCTACCAGGAGTCGGGCGAGCTCTACGTGCCGCAGGAAGTCCCCGAGGACGAGGGCAAGCCCGCGACCTTTGAGCGGGCAGGGGAGACGGCCTGATGAGCGATCCGCACGAAACAGTCGTCATCGCGCGGTTTCCCGACGAGCTTTCGGCGCTGCTCCTGGTCGCCGATCTCGAGGCCGAAGGCGTCAAGGCAATGACCATCGGCGGCCTGACCGCGCAGATGCGCGTCGAGGCTCCCGGGCTCGTCTCGGTGCTCGTGCGCCGTGGCGACCTCGTGCGCGCCGAGCAGATCCTCGCCGAGCGCGCTCCGCCCGAAGGCTGGGAAGACGAAGCCGAGCGGATGCCCCGTGAAGATGCCCCGTGAAGACACCCCCGAAGACGGCGACCAGTAGGATCCCCCGCATGCGCACCGTCCTCTTCGTCTGCACTGGCAACACCTGCCGCTCACCGATGGCGGAGGGGATCGCGCAGAAACTCCTCGAGAGCGGACAGTTCCCCAAGGATGTCGGCGCGGTGTTCTTCGCGTCGGCGGGCGTTTCGGCCTTCGACGGCGCGGCGACCAGCCCCGAGACCGTCGCGGTCCTCGAGCGCATGAAGGCGCCGGTTCCCGAGCATTCCAAGCGCCTGACGCCCGAGATGATCCGCAAGGCCGATCTCGTGCTCGGGATGACTTCCGCCCACGTCGCGCGGGCGCGCGCGCTGGTCGCTGGAGACGCCGAGGCCATGGCGCGCGTGCAGCCGCTCGACCCCGAGGGCGACGTCGACGACCCGATCGGAATGGGGCAGCGCGCCTACGACGAGCTCGCCGTGTATTTCGCCGAGTTGATTCCGCAGCGCGTCGCGGGGATGCTAGTCCCATGAAGATCGCCCTTGGATGCGACCACCGCGGAGCCGTCGCCACGCAGGCTCTCATCACCCACCTCAAGGCGGATGGGCATGA
>CAIKNO010000384.1 GCA_903828805.1 uncultured Sandaracinus sp.
ACCTCAAGCTCGAGGTCCTGCACCAGATGCCGCTCTTCCGGTTCCTCACGTACCAGGAGCTCGTGCGGGTGCTGAACCTGACGCAGGTCCGCGCGTTCGAGGCGGGCGCCGAGGTCGTCTCGCAGGGGGACGACGGCGACGAGCTCTTCATCGTCCTCACGGGCCGCGTGCAGGTCGAGGCGGGCGGCGCGGCGATCGCGACGCTCGGGCCCGGCGAGCACGTGGGCGAGATGGCGCTCATCGACAAGGCGGCGCGCAGCGCCGACGTGCGCGCGCTCGAACCGAGCTCGCTGCTGTCGATCCGCCGCCGCGATTTCTTCGACATCATCCGCAAGGATCACGCGATCGCGGTGAAGCTGTTGTGGAGCTTCCTCGGCGTCCTGAGCGAGCGGCTGCGGAACACGTCGCGCGAGCTCGGGGCCGCACGCGAGGCGGGGGCCGGGCTTCCCGACATCACGGCGCGCTTCATGGCGGCGCTCGAGGACGAAGCTCCGTGAGCGCGGGCCGGGGGCTCTGGGCCCGCGGGGATGACCGGCGGCTTCCGACCCCCTCCGAGCTGCGCTCCGGACGCCGGACCTCGCCGCCTCGGGCACGCGCGTTCGGCACGGCTGCGCTGGCCTTCGCGGGGCTCGTGTGCGCGTGCGGCGGGGCCGATCCCGAGGGGGCCGCACGGCAGCGTGCGGAGGCGCGGGCGAGCGCGCTGCGCGGTCCGCGAGACGCGCAGGAGACCCACGAGGAGGTCGGCCGCGTCCGGTGGCGATCCGGGGGCAGGGCGGCGATGTGACCCGGCTCGGGCAACGGGGCGGAGGGGCCCTCGAGCTCGCGGCGGGGGAGGGGCTGCGGGTCGGGGCCGGCGGCCACGTGCAGCTCGACCCGGGGACCGGACACCAGGTGGAGCTCGGGGCCGAGGCGGACGTGGAGGTCGGAGACGAGGGCCTCGCCCGGCTGCTGCTCGCGGCGGGGCCCCTCGAGGTGCTTGCGCCGCAGGACACGCCGGCCTTGCGGGTGCCGCTCCGCGTGGCGACGCCCGCCGCGACGATCGAGTTCGGCGACGACGCGGTCGCGTTCGTCCAGGTGCACCCGACGGGCGCGGTCTGGGTGGCGTGCCTCGCGGCGCCCGTCACCGTGTCGTCGGGCGACGTCGATGCGCGCCGCCGCACGCGGGAGCTCGCGCTCGAGCCGGGCCGAGCCGTGCTGGTGGGCGCACGGACGAGCGAGGTCTCGGACGGTCCGCAGGCCCTCGCGGACGCCCCGGCGGCGGCGGCGCTCGCGTTCGCCACCGCGCCTGCACCCGACGCCGAGCGCCTGGGGCGCGACCTCGCGGAGGCCGCGGGCCGGATCGACGAGGCGCTGCTGTGGCTGGAGTCCGAGACGCGACGCGGCCGGGAGCTCACCCGCGCGCACCGGGCCGCGTCGGGCGCAGGGGGGACGCAGGAGGCGGCGCGGCTGCAGCGGGAGCTCATCGCGCACGGGCAGCTGGTGTATGCGTTGCGACAGACGGCGACGGTCCGCTGGGAGCGACTCCTGGTCGGAGAGCGTGCTGCCCGTCGCACGGATCGCCGCCTGTTTCTCGAAGGGTCCGAGGCGCGCCGGGATCGGGTGACCGGATTGCTCGGTCACTGACGCGCGGCCCGTCCTTTCGAGCCTCCGGTCACGCCTCGCGGAGGGCCATCGGGGCGGCCGCCGTCGCGGAACGTCGCGGCGTTTCGGGTTCTCGTTTCGGTGGGCGGGGGATATAGTCCAGGCCGCGCGGCCTTCGGACGCCTCTTCCAGGTCCGCGCGCTTCCCGCTTCCAGAGCCGCTCACCCCGCGGAACCGCTCGAGCATGACGCCCCACACCGCCTCGCCCAGCGTCTCCTCCCCCCGGCCTTCCACCGAACAACGCCTGGCGACGTGGCGGGCCGAGGTCGCAGCCTCGGCGGATGCGGCCCGCAGGGCGGTGCTGCTCTACGAGATCGGGCACGCGCTCGAGGTCGAGCAGGGCCAGGAGTCGGCGGCCATCCGGGAGTACCTCGCGGCGTACAACGCCGACCCGACGTTCCGGCCTCCGCTGTCCGCGATGGTGCGGATCTTCGAGCGACGGCGGTCGTTCACGAACCTGGCGCGGCTCTACGAGGCCGAGTTCAAGGGGGCAGGGAACGCCGCGGAGCGCGCCCACGCCCTGCTCGATCGCGGGGCGTTGCTCGAGGAACGCGCACAAGATCCGGCCGGCGCCCGCGGGTTCTACGAGAAGGCCCTCGCCGAGGACCCCGAGGGGGCCGCCCTCTCGGCGCTCTACCTCGAGCGCCTGCGTGGGCGCGGCGGGGCCGAGGGCGCCGGGGCGGCGCTGCTCGCAGCGCGGGCCGAGCGTGTGCGCGATGCGGCGCTCCGGGCAGCCCTCTGGCTCGATGTGGCCCGCGTGCGCGAGGACGAGGGCGATGTCGAGGGGGCGTTCGCCGCCACGCATCTGGCGCTCGACCCGCGGGCGGCCGACGCCTCCGAGCCGGGCGATGTCCGCTCCGTGCGGGCCGCGGCGTTTGCGCACCTCGAGCGCCTCGCCCGCCGTCATGGCCGTTCGGAGGAGCGCCTGGCCGCGCTGGAAGGCCTCGCGTCGTCGGCGTCGTCTTCGCCCGAGGGGGGCGAGGGGACGGCCGAGGGGCGGGCTCCGGGGGCTCCGGCCGCGGCGGTCGCGGCGCGTGCGCTGGCGCAGTGGAAGCTCCACCACCTCGACGACGTCGAGGGGGCGACGGCGGTGCTCTCGCGGGCGATCGATGCGTCGCCGGGCGAGGATGCCCCGACCCTCGAGCGCATGCTGGCGCGCCTGCGCGGTGGGGACGCCGCGGGGGTCGCCGAGGACGCTCGCCGATGGCTGTCGGCGGGCGTCGAGGGGCGACACGCCGCGTGGTTGCACCTGTGCGTGGCCGAGGCTGCGCGCTCGTCGGGCGACGCCGACGCGGAGCTTTCGTCCCTCGAGGCGGCGCTCGCGGCGAGCCCGTCGTCCGCGGTGGCCTGGGCGCGCCTCGAGGCCTTCGTGGAGGGGCACCCGGAGGTCGCGTCGAGGGAAGCGCGGCTCGCGGCGAGGGCCGAGGCCGAACGCGGGGAGGCGCGCACGGCGCTCTGGTTGGAGGCTGCCTTCGAGGCGGCGTCGAGGGGCCTCGAGACGCCGGCGATCGAACAGGACGCGGGCGAGGCCAGGAGCAGCCTGGCCGCCCGGGTCTCGGCCCACTTCGCGCAAGCGCTGGAGGACGCGACGGACCGTGCAGGCGTGGCGCGCGCGTGGAACGCGGCCGTCGCCGCGATCGATCCGTCCGCGGTCGGGCGCAGGGATGCCTTCAGGGCGCTGGTCGCGGGGACGGTCGACCCCGAGGAGCGCAGCGTGGCGCTTCGAGATTGGCTTCGCTTCGAGCAGGACATCCTCCGCGACACCGAGGCGTCGGCCGCGGTGCTCGGCCTCGCCTCGAACGACGAGCGCGCGGCCGCGTGGGTCGCGGAAGCCTCGTGGCTCGAGGCGGCTTCTCGGCAAGACGCGCCGGCCGCTGCGCGGGCCCACCAGGCGCTCGCCGACCTGTGCGACCAGCCCGACGGGCGCGCCGCGCACCTCGCGGCGTCGGGCCGTTGTTTCGCCGTCGCCGGGGACGCGGACTCCGCCATCGCGGTGCTGCGACAGGCGCTGGTCCATGCGCCGGCCCACAGGTACGCGGTCCCGCTGATTGTCGCGTGGCTCCGCGAGAAGGGAGAGCTCGACGCGGTCGCCGGCATCCTCGCGGCGGCGGCCGAGGCAGATCGGGGCGGGCGCGCGGCGCAGCGACGCCGCTACGCCGCTGGCGCGGCCTCGGAGCTCGAAGGCGACGCCGCGGCGGCACGCGCGGCCTACGAGGAGGCGGCCGGGGCAGACCCGACGGCGGAGGGGCCGCTCGCCGCGCTGGCGCGTCTCGCGGACCGCACGTCGGACGCGGCGCTTCGGCACGATGTGCGCGCGCGCCGCGCCGCGATCGAGCAGGCCTCGGGCCACGTCGGATGGGCCTCGCTCGAGCACGGCGAGCACCTTCATCGCACCGGCAAGCAGGATGGAGCCCGCCCCGAGGAAGCGGCGTCGTTCCTGCGGTCGGCAGTCGAGGTGCAGGAACTCGGACCGAGCGCGGCCCTCGGCCTCGCGCTCCTCGGGAGCGCCAGGCTCCGGGACGGAACGGCCCCCGGGGTCGATGGCCTGCGGACGCTCGTGGCGTCCGCGGAGGGCGCGGCGAAGCCGGGATGGCTGCGCGAACTCGGTGGGACGCTGCTCGACGCCGCGGGCGACCTCGACGCGGCGGCGCGGGTCGCTTCGGACGTGCTCGCGGCGTCGCCGGACGACGTGTGGGGTCGATGGACGACGCTCCGTGCGGCGTGGGCCGCGCCCGCAAACGGCACCGCCCGCGCGGACGCGATGCTCGCGCTCGCGGACCACACGGACGACGCGGCGGTGTCGGCCGAACTCCTCGCCCTCGCGCTCCACGGCTTCGCGATGGCCCGCACGCCACACGAGGATGGTCTCTTGCGCGCCGGCG
>CAIKNO010000385.1 GCA_903828805.1 uncultured Sandaracinus sp.
CCCCGGGCCGATGGTGGTGCTTGCGATGGCCATCCCGCTCGGCTTCGCGTTCGACCTCGACCACGAGCACACCTCCTCGTTCGCCGGCGCTCAGTACCCCATCGGCCCGCAGTACCTCGTGCATCTGCCCGGAGCCTTCATCCAGGCGATCGCGTTCCCCGACTTCTCCGCGGTGTTCTCGAGCACGTCGCTGAAGTACGTGGCGATGTTCTCGCTCGTCGGGTCCATCGAGTCGGTGCTGAGCGTGCTCGCGGTTGACGCCATGGACCCGGCCAAGCGGGCCTCGGACCTCAACCGTGACCTGCTCGTCACGGGCGTGGGCAACCTCGTCGCCTCGTCCATCGGGGGCCTCCCGATGATCTCGGAGATCGTCCGCAGCCGCGCCAACATCGACGCGGGCGCGACCGGCCGATGGTCGAACTTCTTCCACGGCGTGTTCTTGCTCGCGTTCGTCGCCCTCGTCCCTGGATTGCTCCATCGGATCCCGCTGGCCGCGCTCGCCGCCATGCTGGTGTACACGGGCGCGCGGCTCGCGTCCCCCAACGAGTTCAAGCACGCGAACGCGCTCGGGCGCGACCAACTCGCGCTGTTCCTGACGACGCTCATCGTGACGCTGATGACCGACCTTCTGGTCGGCGTGGCGGCGGGATTGCTGCTGAAGGTCGTGTTCCACCTCGCGCGCGGCGCGGGGTTCCGCGGACTTCTCCGCACCGTGGTCGACTCGAAGCGAGAAGGCGACGAACTCCGCCTCATCCTGCACGGCGCGGCCGCTTTCACCAGCTTGCTGCGGGTGCGCCATGCCCTGCGCGAGGTGCCCGCGGACGTCCGCCGCGTGGTCGTCGACGTGAGCGATGTGCGCCTCGTCGACCACACATTCCTCGAGCGCCTGCACGCCATGAGTGACGAGTGGCCGAACGCGACGCTCGAGATCATGGGTCTCGACCTGCTCCGCTCGGCCTCCACGCACCCCCACGCCGCACGATGGAAGGCCCACGGATGAGCGCCCTCGCCCATACGCCGGGCCTCCCCGTCACCGGCGAGCCGCGTCTCGACGCGGCCATCCAGCACGCCGCGCACTGGCTTCCGGCCCAGGCGCCGCTGCACGGGTTCGTCCACCACAACACCCTTCACGTCTACGAGGACCATACGTTCGAGGAGGCGGTGCGCCTCGCGTACGAGCGCTTCGGCGCGCAGCCGTACCTCTCGGAAGAGGCCTTCGCCGGTCACCTCGCGTCCGGTCGGATTCGCGACGTCGACATCGACACGGTCCTTCGGGACGAGGGCGTGAGCGGAGACGAGACGCTCGCCGGAAAGGTCTCCGAGCACGCCCTTCGACGGGCCCGATTGCTTCACCCCTTCGAGGTGCCGAGAGGGCCCTCGCTGCAATGGTGGCTCGAGGAGGGGAACGCGCTTCGTACGTTCCACCCCGCCGCGACGCCGTCCGCACGGGCCGCGTTCCTGCAGTCGGACCGGGTCGCGTCACCGGGCGAAGGGGAGCGCGCCCGCACCGAGGCGGCCCTCCGGGACCTCTTCCAGCGTCTGACCCGCGCCGTGCCGACGCCGACACCGAACCCGGTCCCCGACACGGCCACGCGACAGGCGGTGAACGCCCTCGTTCACCCGTTGCTGATCAGGCTCTCGGCCGCGTTTCTCGACCAGGGGGTCGCCCACTGGTCGATGCCCGACCGCGACCGGGGCTTCTACGAGGCCTTCCGCGCCCTCTACACGCTCGGCGCCGCGCCGCCGGACCCCTGGCTGCAAGGGCTCCGGGCGACCCTGCAACGACAATCCGCTGCCGGAATGGATGCGCACGCTGCGGCCCTCGCGGCCCTCGAGAGCCTCGGGGTCGGGCCCGAGGGATGGGACGCCCGCGTCGAGGAGAGCCTCCTCTCGCTGCGCGGGTGGGCGGGGATGATGAACGTCCTCGAGCACGCCCCGGACAAGGCACCGGTGCGCGCGCCCAGAACGAGCCTCGTCGACTACCTCGCGGTCCAGTTGACGCTCGAGGCCCAGGCGGTCCGCCACCTGGAGGCCCATCGCGCCCCCGACGCCCCGCCACCCCGCGCTTCGACGCCGGACCATGCCATCGCGTACGAGGGTTTCGTGCTCGCCCAGCTCCTCGGGCTGGGTCCCCACGCCTTCGACGACGCGGCCGCTCGCACCTGGCTCGCCCGCGTGGCCGCGTTCGACGCGCTCGAGCGCCGTCGGGTGCTTCAACTGGCGTACGAGAGGCGGCACCGCGTGGGCGTGCTCGACGCGGCCCTCGCCCACGCCGCCCTCGGCGCCCCGCAGCGCCCGGCGCCCCGCGCCCAGCTGATCTGCTGCATCGACGATCGGGAAGAGTCCTTCCGGCGGCACCTCGAAGAGCGCTCGCTGGAGGTCGAGACCCTCGGATATGCGGGCTTCTTCGGCATCGCGATGGCGTATCTTGGCCACGGCGAGATCCGGCCGCGGCCCATGTGCCCCGTGGTCGTCACCCCGAAGCACGTGATCCGCGAGGAAGCCCTGACTCCTCCGAAGGCCCGCGCGGCGCTCGCCCATCCTGCGTTGTTGCGCGCCCGGCATGCCGGCCGCACCAGCCTCGTCCGCGGCGCGTTCGCGTCCTTCGCCGGGCTTGCCAGCACGGTGCCGCTCGTCGCCCGCACGCTCTTCCCGCGGGCCGCCGCACGGCTCGTGGGACACACGCAGAAGAAGCCTCCCGCGACCCGCCTGCACCTCGTACGACAGGGGGACGAGCGCGGACCCGACGGTCTGCTCGATGGCTACTCCATCGGCGAGATGGCCGACGTGGTCGCGGGCGCGCTCCGCACCATGGGCCTCGATGCTGCGACCCTCGCTCCCCTGGTGGTCCTCGTGGGGCACGGCTCCGCGAGCATGAACAATCCGCTCGAGGCCGCGTACTGCTGCGGTGCTTGCGCGGGGGGGTTCGGCGGCTCGAACGCGCGGGCCTTCGCCGCCATGGCCAACGACCCGCGGGTGCGCACCGAGCTCGGTCAGCGCGGGCTGGCCATCCCGGACGCGACGTGGTTCGTCGGCACCTACCACGACACCTGCGACGACTCGGTCGTCTACTACGACCTCGACCTCGCGCCCGACGCCCTCGCGGCCGACCTCACCTGGCTGCGCGCGCTCCTCGAATCGGCACGGCGTCTCGACGCCCAGGAGCGATGCCGACGCTTCGACGCCGCGCCCCTCTCGATCGGTCCCGACGCCGCGCTCTCCCACGTCGAAGCCCGCGCCTCCGACCTCGCCCAGCCACGACCGGAATACGGGCACGCGACCAACGCGGTGTGCGTGGTCGGGCCGCGCGCGCGAACCCGCGGACTCTTCCTCGACCGTCGTGCGTTCCTGGTCTCGTACGACGCGAAGACCGATCCGAACGGTCAAGCCCTGCGCGGACTCCTCGCCGCGGTCGGTCCCGTCTGCGCGGGCATCAACCTCGAGTACTACTTCAGCTGCGTCGACAACGAGGCCTACGGCTGCGGCACGAAGCTGCCGCACAACGTGACGGGCCTGATCGGCTTGATGAACGGGCACGCGTCGGACCTTCGGACCGGCCTCGCCAAGCAGATGATCGAGATCCACGAACCCGTCCGGCTGCTGACGATCATCGAAGCCGAGGTCGCGATCCTGGAGACGATCTTCAAGGAGAACCCGGACCTCGAGAAGCTGGTCTTCAACCGGTGGATCCAGGTCGTCGCGTGGAGCCCTTCGGACCATTCCATGCGTGAATTCAAGGACGGACGCTTCGTGCCGTACGCGCCGAGCACGTCGGGTCTCTCCATCGTCCGAACGTCCGTGGACCACTATCGCGGCCACCGGGAGCACCTCGGGTGCGCCCGCGTGGAAGCCGCGCTCGGGGAGGACTCGTGATGGCGATCGTCCAGTTCGCATCCATCTTCGCCGTGGCGGGGCCCGCGCTCGCCTTCACGATCCTCGCGCTCGGCGCGTGGTTCGGTCGGCCCCTCTCGGAGCGCGCCGGGGCGCGCGTCGTCGGCCTCACCTTCGCCGTCTCGTTCCTCGGACTGCTCGGCGCCGGAGCGACGATGATCGGGACCGGCACCGACGCGTTCCGGACCCCCCTCGGCGTGTGGTTCACGACGTCGCACCACCGGTTCGAGCTCGGCCTCGTACTCGACCGACTGTCACTTCCGATGTCGCTCTTCGGGTCGGCCCTCGTCGGTCTCGTGGCCGCGTTCTCCGCGCGCTACCTGCATCGGGAGCCAGGCTGGACCCGGTTCTACGTGCTCCTGAGCCTCTTCGGGGCCGGCGTGCAGCTCGTCGTGCTCGCGGGCAGCCTCGACCTGCTCTACGTGGGCTGGGAGTTCGTCGCCCTCACGTCGATGCTGCTCATCGCATTCTTCCACGATCGCCCGGCGCCGGTTCGCCATGGTCTGCGCGCGATCCTGACGTACCGGTTGTGCGACGTGGGGATGCTGGGCGCGGTCGTGTGGCTGCACCATGTCGGCGTGCCGGCCACCGTGCGCGACGTCGGCGATCCCTTCCTCGGCATCGGTGCCCCCGACGGCCTCCTGGACGCCACCGTCGTCGGGCTGCTCCTGCTCTTTGCGACGATGGGCAAGTCCGCTCAGGCACCGCTCGGCGGATGGCTCCCCCGCGCGATGGAAGGGCCGACACCGTCGAGCGCGGTCTTCTACGGAGCGCTCTCGATCCACCTGGGTCCCTACCTGCTCCTGCGCGCCGCCCCGATCCTCGAGCGCGCGCCCATCGCCGCGGGGGCGGTCGTCGCCGTGGGCGCGGTGACCGCGCTTCACGCGACCTTCGCAGGCCGAGCCCAGACAGACATCAAGAGCCAGCTCGCCTACGCATCGATGGCGCAGGTCGGGCTGATCTTCGTGGAGATCGGTCTGGGGCTTCGCTTCGTCGCCCTCGCACACATCGTCGGCCATGCCTCGCTGCGGACGCTCCAGATCCTCCGCTCCCCGAGCATTCTCCACGACCACCGCGCCCTCGAGCGCGCGACGGGCGCGCCCCTCCCGGAGGCGGGCGCGCACCTCGAGGCGTGGCTCCCGGCCTCGTTCCGACCGTGGCTCTATCGGTTCTCCCTCGAACGCGGCTACTTCGACGCGATGCTCGAGGGGCGGATGCTCGGCGCCGTCCTCCGGTTCCTGCGCGCGCTCGATCGCCTGGACGAGGCCTGGGTGTCGTGGCTCGAGGGCGAGGCGACTCCGCCCGCGCGTCGGAACGAAGTCTCGAAGTTCTCGGAGGTGTCACGGTGATGCTCTTCGGATGGCTCATCGCGCTCGCCGGTCCCGTGGTCGGTGCCCTCCTCGCGTTCCGCGCGACCGCTCCTCGGGACGCCCGCGCCCGCGCGAGCGCCGGCGCCGGGGCGGGCGTGCTCGGCAGCCTCGCGCTCTGGCTCGCGCCCCACGGCGCCCCGGATTTCCTGGGGTTCTCCGCCCTCCTCGCATCGTCCGACTCGGAGGGCTGGGCGGCCGCCCTCCCCGCCTTCGTGTCGGCCATCACGCTGACCGCGGTGGCCATGAGCCCCCTCGGAGCGGACCTCCCGCGGACGCTGGCGCGGACCCTCCTGGTGTCCGCTTGCTCGGTCGCACTCGTGACGATCGACGACCCCTTCGCCCTCGCCACGCTCTGGACCTTGTCGATGGTTCCGGCGTGGCTCGAGCTGCGCAGCGAGGCCCGCTCCCGGCCCACGGCCAAGGTGTTCGCGCTCTACATGCTGCCGAGCAGCGTGGCGATGATGGCCGCCGCATTCCTCGGGCAGCGGGGCGCGCACGAGATGGCCTTCATCGCGGCGGCGTTGAGCATCGGACTGCGCGGCCCGGTCTTTCCGCTGCACTCGTGGTTCCCTGCCTTCGTCGAGCGGGCGCCTCTGTCTCTCGTGGTGGTCTTCGCGGCGCCCCAGCTCGCCGCCTTCGCCCATCTCCGCGCCTGGCCCGCCGGCTTGCCCGAAGGGTATGCCGAGGCGGCGACGACGGTGGCGGCCTCGACCGCGGTGCTCGCGGCCCTGCTCGGCGCCGTCCAGACCCGCGCCCGCCGAGGACTCGCGTACCTGATGATGAGCCAGATGGCGCTGGTCACCGTCGGCCTCTCGGCGTCCTCCGATGTGATGCACGTCGGGGCCCGGGTCACGTGGATGCTGGTGGGTCTCGCGACGACCGGTTACGCGATGACCCTCGGAGCGCTCGAGGCACGACGCGGCCCTCTCGGTCTCGATGGGCACCACGGCAACTTCGCCAGGATCCCGTTCCTGGCGACCTCGATGCTGGTCCTCGGCCTCGCGTCGGTCGGCCTGCCCTGCACCCTGGGGCACATCTCGGAGGAGCTGCTCGTGACCGGCGCGGCCGCGGCCTCTCCGGGCCTCGCGCTCGCGATGATCGCGGCGATCTCGATCAACGTCGCCAACGTCGCCCGCACCTACTTCGCGCTCTGCACCGGCACGGCGAAACACGAGGGCGAGCGTGACCTCACGCGGCGCGAGCGACTCGTCCTCGGCGTGCTCGTCGCCGCGATCATCGCGGCCGGGGTCTTGCCCGACGCCGTCGTGCGCCCCCTCGACGTCCGGCGCGGCGTGACGCACGGGGCGCGGAGGTCATCGCGCAGCGCCGTCCTCCTGAGCGCTGCGACGACGGGCGGGGGCCGCCGCGTCCTCGGCGTCTCCACGCACGCGCCGGAACTCTTCCTCGAGCGCGGCGAGTCGCTCGTCCGATAGGTCCTCGAGGTCGACGAGCTCGTTGCGCGCGCCCCTCACGGCGCGGATGAGCTCGTCGAGCTTGAGGTGGATGGCCTTGGCGTCGCGGTTCTGGGTGTTCTGGATCAGGAACACCATCAGGAACGTCACG
>CAIKNO010000386.1 GCA_903828805.1 uncultured Sandaracinus sp.
CCCGCGCGGACGCCGCGGGCATGCTGCTCGCCGCCGCGCAGATCCGGGACGCGGCGCTCGCCCGCGCCGAGCGCGAGACCCGCGCGCTGGCCCTCGGTGTCGCCAGCCGGATCGTCGGCGAGGCCATCGCCCTCGAGCCGGCGCGCATCGACGCGCTCGTCCGCGCCGCCCTCGCGCGCACGCGCCGCGCGACGACCGTGGACGTCCGGGTGCACCCCGAGGATGCGAGGGCCCTCGACCTCGGACCGGGCGTTCGCGTCGTCGCCGATCCCACCCTGCGCCGCGGGGGGTGCGTGGTCTCGAGCGAGCTCGGCATCGTCGATGCCCGGGTCGAGGTCCAGCTCGACGCCCTGGCCGCGGTCCTCGACTGCGCGCCGTGGGCAGGCCTCGACGCCGAGGACGGAGAATGACGCGCGGACCTTCGTGGGCCTTGATCCGTCACGAGCTGCACGCGTGGCGGCTCCCTTCGGTGCTGCTGCTGCTGACCTGCGTGACCACGCTGTGGGCCGGCGCGGGGATGCACGGGCTCGATCCCCTCGCCCGTCCGAGGGATCTCCTCGCGGGGTGGGACTTCGCCGTCCCGCTGATGGCCATCCTCCTGGCCCACGAGCTCGGCCACTACGTCGCGGCGCGCTGGCATCGCATCGACGTGTCGCCGCCCTACTTCATCCCGATGCCGCTGATGTTGCTCGGCACCATGGGCGCCGTCATCCGCATGCGCGGCACCATCCGGGACCGGAACGCCCTGCTCGACGTGGGGGCGTCGGGCCCCCTCGCCGGCATGGCCGTCGCGCTCCCGGTGCTCGTCGCCGGGATCGCGACGTCCCCCGTCGAGGCCCTGCCCGAGGGCACCGCGCTGCTGATGGAGGGCCACTCGCTGCTCTACTCCGGCCTGCTCTGGTGGCTCAAGGGCCCGTTCCCCGAGGGGCACGACATCATGCTCTCGCCGATGGCCTTCGCCGGATGGGCGGGGCTGCTGGTGACGATGATGAACCTGCTGCCCTTCGGGCAGCTCGACGGCGGCCACGTCGCCTACGCATGGCTCGGCACCCGCCAGGACCAGCTCGCGCGCCGCGTGCTCGCAGCCCTGCCGGCGGTGGCCGTGACGACCGGGCTCTACTACGCGGTGCCGGCCGCCCGCGAAGGCACGACGGGCTGGGCGCTGGTCGAGGAGGGCCTCGCCGGCATGCACTGGCTCGTGTGGTTCGTGGTGCTCCTGGCGATGGGTCGATTCGCGGGCTTCGAACATCCGCCGACCGGACCCGCGGCGCTCTCGGCGGGGCGACGCGCGGTCGCCATCGGCACGATGATCCTGTTCGTCTTGCTCTTCATGCCGAGCTGGGTTCGCGGGGGCTGACGCGTTCGAGGGGGCTGACCGGCCGAAAATTCCGAGCGCGGCGAGGACCCTGATACACCCCGGGGTCGTGCGCGCGGCGAACCCGGCCCTGGTCTTGACGACCCTGTCCCTCCTGGGGCTCCTCGGGCCCTCGGGGGCGCACGCCTGGACGTCCACCACGGTGCGGAGCGTCACGGCCCACGTGACCATCCCTGCGGACGCCACGGCCGAGGTGCAGGTCGTCGCGGAGCTGCACGTCGATGGGGGATGGCTCGAGAGCTTCGAGCTCGACGGCCTCGATCCCGACCTCGAGCTCGTCGCCGAGCGGCCCCCGCGCTTCGAGGATGCGCTCGGAGAAGACCTGGGCGCCGCCGTGGAGAACCCCGGCGAAGGGCGGGTCGTGTTCACCTTCCCGAGGCGCTCGGCCCCGCGGGTGGGCGACTACCTCGCGACCGTCACGTACCGCACCCACCTCGACGCCGCCCCGCGGGATGGCCGGATCCGACTCCGGTGGACCTTGCCCGGCTGGCGGACGGGGCTCGACGACGTGTCCATCACGGTCGACGGCCCCGAGGGCCTCGAGGTCGTCGAGGACGAGGCCGGCGCGGAGACCTCGTTCACGGTCGAGCCGGTCGCCCTCGAGGGCGGCGCGCGCCGGGTGTTGCGGCGGGCCCACCTGCCGCGGATGCGGGAGTGGGTCGTGACCCTCGAGGTCCCCGCCACGGCCATGAACGCCGGGCTCGTCACCCCGCCCTCCGTGGCCGCGCCCGCGGTGCGGACGTCGGCGGCGCCGCCCCCGATCGTGCCAGGCGCCGGCGTGGTCGCGCTCGGCGCGCTGGTGATGCTCGCGGTCGCCAAGATGACCGCGGCCTCGCAGGCCGCCCGCCGGGCCCGCACCCCCGACGGCTCGGTGCTCCGCCTCGACGTGCGCATCCGCGCCGCGATGGCGGTCGCCTTCGGCGTGCTCGGCGCGCTCGCGTGGTGGGCCGGGCATCACGACGGCGCGCTGGGGCTGGCGTTCGCGGTCACGCTCTGTGCGCTCTGCGGTCGGGCCCCTGCCCCTGCGCCCGCGAGGCTCGGATCGTTCCAGCCGACCGACCGCGACGAGCACCGCCGCGCGGGCCGCGCCCTCGCCGCCGAGCGGTTCGGACCTGCGGCCTGGATCGACGCATCCACGGTCCCCGGGGCGACGTTCGCCGGGCTCGTGCTCGCCGCGCCCGTCCTCGCGTGGTCGCGCGGCCTCTTGCCCCTTCCTTTGCCCGAGGCGCTCGTCCTCGCCGCGCTCGCGGGCGGGCTGATGTTCACGGGCACCCGCCGCAGCCGCCCGGTCGCCCCTCCGGAGAGCCTCGCGCACCTGCTCGCGTTCGCGGCGGGCGAGCGGGTCGACCTCGAGCGGCACCGCCCGTTCGCGCTCCGGCCGGTGATGCACGCCGACGTGCGCGGCGAGCTGCAGGACGCCCGGCTGAGGGTGACCCTCTCCACGTCGCCGCGCGGGTTGCTCCGGCTCGACGTCGTGCGGACGGCGCGGCCCGATCGCCTCGGCTGGACCCATGGCCTCGGCCTGCTCGTCGTGACCCGGGAAGGCAGCCCGGCCGAGCGCGTCCTCGAGGAGCACCTCCCCGGGGCCGGCATCGGCGGCGGGGCACGACGGGTCGCCCGTCTGGTCCCGATCGAGCGGGGCCTCGCGCGGGCGCTCGTCCCCGTGCTCGACGCCCTCGCGTCCTGCCCGCACGAAGCGCGCACCTGGGTGGAGTCGGCGGCGGCGTGATCCGTCCCGACCGCCGCGTGAGCCGGCGAGACGGGCCTCCGCCGGACGGCGACGAGACGCGCCTCAGCCGGAGGGCGACGACGGTTCGGAGCGCACCGGCTTGCGCCCGATTTTGACGAGCGCCTCCGGTCGCCTGTCGACCTCCGGGAGCGCCTCGTCGACGGACTCCACGACGAGCTCGTAGAGCCCGTGATCGAAGGGCAGTCCCGCCGCGGCGTCGACCGGCACGAGCCGCTCGCGCAGCCCCCGCCGTGCGTGGTCCAGCGCCCGAAAATGACAGTAGGGATTGTTGCCCGGGCGCCCGAAGAAGG
>CAIKNO010000387.1 GCA_903828805.1 uncultured Sandaracinus sp.
GCCCCGGCGGTTCAGTGGCTCGACCACGCCGTGTCGGAGGGCGCGCGCGACGCCTCGACCCCGCCGGGCGCCCAGCGCGCCGACGGGGCGCCGACCTTCCTCGCGAGCGATCCCCTCGCGTGGCTCGAGGCCGCCGTCGATCGCACCGCGCGGCGCACCGACGCGCCCGCCGACGTGCTCCGCGTGGCGCTCGACGTCGCGCTCGACCAGCTGTCCCGCTTTCCCGCGCCCGCGCTTCCGCTGCCCCCCGTCGAGGCAGGCATCGCGTAGGGCCATCGGGCAGCGGCGTGTGTTTGTGATGCAAAGTCAGCGCCGAGCGGATAGGATGCTCGCGCAACGTCGGAGCGCCCGTCTCGGATTGAGTCTGAACGAGCAGAGGCGCTGCGTTGAAGGTTCAGGCAGGAGGAGCGCGATGGAAGTCAGGCTCTCGCAGCAGCTGAAGATGTCGCAGACCCTGGTGATGACGCCGCAGCTCCAGATGGCGATCAAGCTGCTGGCGCTTTCGCGGCTCGAGCTCATCGATCAGGTGCAGGCCGAGCTGACGGAGAACCCGATCCTCGAGGACACCGGCGAGGCGGGGCCGGGCAACGACTGGCGCGAGGCCGACGTGGCATCGACGCCGTCGATCGATCGGTTGGCGGAGATCGAGGCCCGCGGCGAGAACCTCCCCACCTCGCACGAAGAGCGCGGGGCGATGGAGGCGACGAAGAGCGAGGAGTACTGGGAGAAGTTCCTCGACGCCTACGCGAACCAGTCGCCGCTCCCGTCGCAGTCGCGGCTCAACACCGAAGACCTGCCCTCGGCCGATCAGACGCTGAGCCGACGGGGCACCCTGAGCGACTACCTCGAGTGGCAGGTGTCGCTCTCGAACTTCAACGACGAAGAGCGCGCCTTCGCGATGCTCGTCATTCACAACCTCGATGACAACGGCTACCTCACGCTCAAGGGCATCGAGCGTGATGCGAAGCCCGGCGAGGCGCCCGCGGTCGAGGCCGACGACGACGCGCCGCCCGTCGAGGAAGACCGCAACAGCTCGCAGAAGACCACCAACATCGAAGACCTCGCGCGCGAGGTGGGCCTCGACCCCGAAGACGCCGAGGAGGTCCTGCGGCTCCTTCAGCAGATGGACCCCATCGGCGTCGGGTCGCGCGACCTCCGCGAGTGCCTCCTCGTCCAGGTGGAGCACTTCGGCTACGACAAAGACGACCTCGTGTGGCAGGTCATCGATCGGCACCTCCACAACGTCGAGCGGCGCAACTTCGGCGCGATCGCGCGCGACCTCAAGTGCGAGCTCACCGACGTGTACGAGGGCGCCAAGATCATCCAGGCGCTCGAGCCGCGGCCGGGTCGCAACTTCACCAGCGAAGACGCGCCCGCCATCACGCCCGACGTGTACGTGCACAAGGTGGGCGACGAGTACGTGGTGAGCACCAACGACGACGGGCTCCCCAAGCTGCGCATCAACGAGCAGCAGGCCCGATCGCTCATGAAAGACCCGAAGGCCAAGCAGTTTGTGCAAGACAAGCTGCAGTCGGCCAAGTGGTTCGTGCGATCCCTTGACCAGCGGCAGAAGACCATCGTGAAGGTCACCCGCTCCATCGTGGAGAAGCAGCGCGACTTCTTCGAGCGCGGCATCGAGTACCTGAAGCCCATGATCCTCCGCGACGTGGCCGAGGCCGTGGGCATGCACGAGAGCACCATCTCGCGCGTCACCACGAACAAGTACGTTCACACGCCGCGCGGCATCTTCGAGCTCAAGTACTTCTTCAACAGCTCGATCCAGCGCGAGGGCGCCGACGACATCGCCAGCGAGAGCGTGAAGCAGGCGATCAAGAAGATCATCGCGGAAGAAGACGCGCGCAGCCCGCTCTCCGACGAGCAGATCGTGAAGCGCCTCGAGGGCCAGAAGATCCTCATCGCGCGACGCACCGTGGCCAAGTACCGCGAGATGCTCGGCATTCTCTCGAGCGCGAAGCGCAAGCAGTATTTCTGATCGCGCCGACGTTTGTCGGGCCTTCCATCGAACGCACACTCCCCTGACATTCATGGCGCGCAATCGTCACACGGTGCTTCCCTCGCACGGGCAGACGGGTTACTCCTGATCCGTCGCCGGGTGCCCGCCCCGACGACGTAGCTTCGAACCGCGGGCAGAACAGGCACCACCTCGGCGCGCGCAGAAGCATCGCCGGGGGCACGTTGGAGGACGCGATGGGCATCGCGATCACGTTCCGGCATCTGGCGTCGAGCGACGCGCTCAAGGGGTACATTCATGACAAGCTCGAGCGCGTGCAGAAGTACCTGCGCCAGCCGCTCGACGCGCATGTGACCCTCTTCACCGAACGTCATGAGCACGTCGCGGAGATCTCTCTGAGCTCCGCGGGCAAGCAGTATCAGGCCCGGCACGACAGCGATGACATGTACAAGTCGATCGACATGATGATCGACAAGATCGAGCACCAGATCGCCAAGCACCACGACGCGCAGGCGCGCAACAAGAAGGGCGCCGACGGCGTCCGCGCGATCGCCGAGCGCGCCGCGACGCCTCCCGTGGGCGAGCCCGACAGCGGCGCCGAGTAACCACCGCCTCGCTTCGCAAGCACCTCCCATCACAAGGCTGGACACTCGATTCCCGAAGGGGTAATTCGGCTCCGCGCGATGCGACTGAGCGACCTTCTTGCACGCGATAGAGTCGATACGGCGTTGAAGGTGGCCGACAAGAGCGCCGCCCTCGACGCCGTAGCGGCCCTGCTCGCCCAGGGCGCCGAGGGCCAGGGGTCCGCGGCGATCATTCAAGTGCTGCGCGCGCGCGAGGTCCAGCAGACCACCGGCGTAGGCGACGAGGTCGCGATTCCCCACGGCCGCATCGCCGGCCTCGCGCGCCTCGTGGCCGCGCTGGCCATCGTGCCCGAGGGCGTCGAGTTCGACTCCATCGACCGCCGTCCGGTGCGCATCATGGTGGCCATTCTCGCGCCCGAGGGGGCCGCGGGCGATCACCTCCGCGCGCTCGCCCGCGTGGCGCGCCTGCTGCGCGACGGGCGGCTCCGTCAGCGCCTGCTCGACGCACCGACGCCCGACAGCGCGCTGCAGGTCATCCTCGACGAGGAGCTCCTCCTCCCGCCGTGAGGCCTCGCGCCATGCCCCTCGACGAAGCGCGCGCGATCGGCTGTTCCATCGGAGCGTGAACGTGTAGGAGAATCAGTGGCTGGCGTGCGCTGCGCGCGCCCAGACGCTCCCTCCTTCTCGGCCCGCTCCGGTGGTTTCATGAAGACGCTCCGCACTTCGTTTGCCTGGCTTCTGTCTGCGCTGGTCGTCGCATGCACATCGACGCCCTCGAACCCCGGCGACACCATCAAAAAGCCCGACGGCTCCGTGGTCGACGCGACGCCCGCCGACGCTTCGAGCGACACGCCCGAGGCCTCCACCACGGATGTCACCACGGCGCCCGACGTGCCCGCGCCCACGTGCCGCGACACCGACGGCGACAGCCTCTCCGACGACGTCGAGGGCGCCCCGCGCGTCGACACCGACCGCGACGGCATGCCCGACTACATGGACACCGACTCGGACAACGATGGCTACTCCGACGCCGTCGAGGCCAACCGCTCGTACCCCATGTACGACATGAGCCGACTCACCGTGGCCTGCGGCATGATCGGCGACAACTGCGACAGCTCGCTGGGCGCCGCCGCCGACGTGGTGCCCAACTTCCGCGACCTCGACTCCGACAACGACGGGCTCACCGACCGCGAGGAGCGCGAGGCCAACACCGATCCGTGCAACGGAGACACCGACGGCGACGGCGCGTCGGACCTCGTCGAGCGCGCGGCCATGTCCGACCCGCGCGACCGAACAGGCGGCCCGCCCTCGAACGCGCTCTACGTCGTGCTGCCGTACTACCCCGCGCCCATGATGGGCACGCACGAGTTCCGTGAGTTTACGTTCTCTACGCGCATCCGCGAGGCCGACGTGTTCTTCCTCGTCGACAACTCGGCGAGCATGGAGCCCGTCATCGCCAACCTGCGCACCAACCTCCGCTCGGTCATCGTGCCGGGCATTCGCGCGCAGATCCCCGACATTCAGATGGGCGTCGGGAGCTTCGACTCGATGCCCGTGCC
>CAIKNO010000388.1 GCA_903828805.1 uncultured Sandaracinus sp.
CCTCGGCGGGCTCGTCGGGTGGTTCGTCACCCTCTGGATGTTCTGACGCCGACGCGGCGCAGGACGGCCTCGGCCCTCAGCTGAGCCGGCCGAGCTCGTAAGTCCGGGCGTAGCCGCGGCGGACGTTCTCGATCCTCACCGACACCGTCCCGCGCTCGTCGTACCGGTAGGTCTCGAGGATCTCTTCGTCGGACACGGCGTCGTCGAGGCGGATCGAGGTCTCGAGGTCGTCGCGGTCCTGCAGCGCCGGGTCGTAGGGGAAACCCACCACTCGCCACGGGGTGATCTCACCGCCCGGGCCGCCGTCGCCCGCGAGGCTGGAGCACTCGAGGAAACGCAGCCAGCCGACCGTGTGTCGGGGGCGGTAGCGGCGCGTCTCGACGCGCTCGGACCCGACGGGCACGTCCTTGCCGAAGATGGGATCGAAGCGCTTCTCGCGGCCCCCGTCACCCTCTCTCCAGACCCCGAAATGCCTCGTGGTCGCCTCCTGCACGTAGATGCCCGCGTCGGGGTCGGCGGCCACGGCCAGACCGATCGCCGTCGCCGCGTGAGGGATCGGCGAGAGCTGCACCTTGCGCCCGAGCTTCGCGCGCAGCGCCTTCTGCACGCCGACGAACGACGCGCCCCCCCCCACGACGTACACGGCCCCCAGCTGGCGGGCGTCCTCGGGGTCGATGCCGTGCGCCGGGAGGCCCTCGAACAGGCGCTCGATCATCGCGACGCTGCGGGCCACGAGCGGCGCGCAGACCGCCAGCACCGCGTCGGCGTCGAGGACCACGGGTCCGACCTCGGGAAGCTCGGCCGTCAGATCGACCATCACGTGGCGGCCGTTCGGCGTCATCGCTTCCTTGGCGTCGCGGGCGGCCTCGAGCAGGCGGGCCACGCTCGACGGGGACAAGGAGTCGCGCGCGATCCCGCGGGCCCCGAGGGCCAGGTCGAGGAGCTCCGAGTCGAGATCGTCGCCCCCCAGACGACCGATGCCCTCGCTCGCCAGGAGGTCGAAGTGCCGACCTCGCAAGGAGACCGCCGACGTATCGAAGGTGCCCCCGCCCAGGTCGTAGACCACCACGTACCGCTTCGGGCTGCGGCGGTTCTCGGGCCCGAGATGCCGGTGCGCGTACTCGATGCCTGCGGCCGTGGGCTCGTTGATGACACCGGTCACCTCGAGGCCGGCCGCGCGGCACGCTTCGAGGGTGATCCATCGCTGGCGGCTCGTCGCGTTCGCCGGCACCGCGATGTGGGCCCGGAGCGCGGCCCCCGAGGGCACCGCGAGCGAGGAGTGGAATCGCACCCGATCCGCCACGTGCGCGACCATCTCACTGAGCAACGTCAACGCGGACGGCCGCGAAGGAAGCCCCTCGACCGCGTCGTCGGCGCCGAGGCCCGACACGGCTCGCTTCACCGAGCGGACGACCCCCTCCGCGTGCGGGAGGCGAGCGACCGCATCCCAACCGAAGAGGCGCTCGCCCGAGACCTCGATGGCGAGGCCGGGAATCCACTCCCGGAACGCGCCCCCGGCGTCGAACGACGCGATGGGGTAACGCCCGCGCTGCACAGCGGACACGACGGTCCGGGTGGTGCCGATGTCGATCCCGAGTTCCACGGGGCCGAGGATAGCGCTGGCCGGCCTCCGTGCGATGCCCGCGCCTCCGAGACCCCGAGGAAGAACGCCTCGGAGCCTCCGCTCACGGCCCGCGCGGCACGGCTCCGAGGGTGCATCCATCGCGGTCGAGCGGCCACAGGCGATGGGCACGCTCGACCCACGGTGCGCGCTCCGGCATCGACCGCGCGAGCTCACAATCCCGCGCCATCCCGAGGTCGCGGGCGAAGAGCACCCGCCCGCTGAGCCAGGGATCGACCGCATAGAACGCCCGCTGGTAGGCGCCTTCGACGAACACGAGCGCCCTCCCATCCGGAAGCGCGGCCTCGGCCGGCTCGACGATCGCCCCATGGAGTCCATAGCCGCGCGCGTACTCGAACCCGAGCCAGACGGACGAGGTCACCCCCCCGACGCCGATGGCGCACACCGTCGCCGCCGTCACGAGGCCACGGGCGACCGCACGTCGCGACGCCGCCCCCCGCATGCGCACCCAGCGAGGCAGACCCCCGAGCCCGCGCGCGGCGAGGAGGAAGGCCGCCCCGCTCGCCTCGTAGAGGAAGCGCGGACCGAACGTCAGATCCTGGAAGAAGTAGAAGAAGTAGATGAGCAGGACCATCACGGGCGCTGCGAACAGCGCCCATGCGAGCGCGCGATGGCGATCCCGGACCAGCCCGAGCAGCACCGGGAGCACCCCCGGCACCGCGACACCGAGCAGGTGCACGTTCCAGGCGTCGAGGTTGCTGAACGTATGCTCGAGGCCATCTGCGGGCGTGTGGGGCGCGCCCCACGGGGACACCCAACCGAGCGTGTGCGAAGGGCCCCAGCGAACGATGTACCCCATCAGGAAGGGATCCCCCGTGGTCTCGACGTTCCACAGCAGCAGGAGCGCACCCACCCCGAGCGCCGTCAGGGCCATTGCGCAGGCCGCGACGGCGAGACGGCGGGGCGCGCGAACCGCCTGGAACAGCACGAGCACCGCGAGCGGCACGCCGAGCCCGACCGCGGTGATCGGACGCACCAGGAGCTGCCATCCCTGGGCCCCCCCCGCGAGGACGGCCCACCCCGTGGCACGGCGCGCGCTGGGCGCTGCGAGGGCGCGCACGGTGGCGGCGAGCTGGGCGGCGAAGAGCGCCAGCGCGGTGGCATGGTTCATCGCCTCCGACGACATGAAGAGCACGAAGGGCGATGCGAGCCCGAGCAGCGCCGCCACGCGCCCGGTGCGCTCGCCGAAACCGACGCGCCCGGCGAGGTACAGGAACACGAGCGCAGCGCCGCCGAGCACCGGGTTCACGAGCCAAGGCACGCCCGCGAGGACGCCGAGCATCAGCATCACGGTGTGTCCCGGCGGGTACTGGGAGTAGAACCCGCCGCGCACGATCACGTGATCGGCCTCGAAGAACTCGGGCAGCGCAGGGGCCGGCGCCACAGCATGACCGGACGCGAGGATCCGGGCATGAAAGAGCTGAGCCTGAGAGTCTTGGATGACCGGGAGGCCCCGGAAGAGAAGCCACGAGCAGCCCGCCGCGAGGGCCACCTCGAGCACGAAGACGGCCGCCGCGAAGGCCCAGCCCGGCATCCGCAGGACCCGGACGCGCGCGACCCGGACCGCGCGCACCGCCGCGTCGAGACGCGCCGAGGGGCCCCGCCCGAGCGCCCGCCCCAGCGCCACCACGCACGCCGCGCCGACGAGCCCCCCGAGGAGCGACTGAACCACGAGCGCATGGTCGCGCGCGCACGGGACCCACGAG
>CAIKNO010000389.1 GCA_903828805.1 uncultured Sandaracinus sp.
CCTGCTCCCCGACGCGACGCGGGACCGCGGCGAGGGCAGCGCGGTGCGGGCCTACGGCGCGCTCTTCGAGGACAGCGACATGGAGCCCGAGAGCCTCACGCGTCCCGAGGTGCGGCTCTACCGCTTGCTCGCGCGGAGCCTCGCGCGCTCCCCGGCCCCCGACCGACCGTCCTCGACGCCCGTGCGCCTGCCCCACGACGGGGCGCTCGACACCGCGCCGACCGGACTCGAGGCGTTCTTCCCCGAGGAGCATCCCTGACATGGCGATGGAGGCCCTCGGCGACGCGATGGCGCTGGGCTGCGCCCTCGCGTGGGCCTTCGCGGTGCTCGCGTTCCGACGCGTCGAAGGCGTGCCCGCGAGCGCGCTGAACCTGTTCAAGAACACGCTGGCGACCGCGCTCTTGCTGCCCACGCTCGCCATCGCCGGCGTCGGGATCGACCTCGACCGCAGCGCCCTCGACTGGGGGCTGCTCGTGACGAGCGGCGTGCTCGGGCTGGCGCTCGCCGACACGCTGTTCCTGGCCGGGCTCGCCCGGATCGACGCGTCGATCGCCGCCGTGGCGGACTGCGCCTACGCGCCGACCGTCCTGCTGTTCTCGGTGCTCTGGCTCCACGAGCCGACGGGCCTGGGGCTGTGGCTCGGTGGACCGCTCGTGCTGGTCGGTCTGCTCGTGGTGTCGTGGCAGCCGCGCCGCGCCGCGGGCCTTCCCGGGACCGGCCGCCCGATCGACCGCGTGGGCGTGCTGCTCGCGGTCGCGGGCGTGATGACGACCGCCCTCGGCGTCGTGCTCGCCAAGCCCGCCCTGGCGCACTGCCCGCTGCTGGAGGCGACGACGATCCGCCTGGCGGCCGGCTCGGCGGCCCTCTTCGCCGTCCAGGCCCTGCGCGGCCGCGCCCGCGAGGTGACGTCGCTCTTCCGTCCCCAGGCCGCGTGGCGCCACGCCATCCCCGGCGCGGTCCTCGGCTCCTACATCGCGATGATCCTCTGGCTCGGCGGGATGAAGTACGGCACGGCCTCGCGGGCGGCCCTCCTCAACCAGAGCGGCGCGGTCTTCGTGCTCGTGCTCTCGCGTCTCGCGGGCGAGCCGGTGCCGTTGCGCCGCTGGGTCGGCGCCTTCATCGCGATCGCCGGCGTCGTCGTCGTCCTCGTGGCCTGAGCGCGCCCGCGCTCAGCGGCCCCGGCGCGCCCGCCACGCATCGAGCGTCTCGAGCACGAGCGGGAACCAGACCGTCGTCGAGACGTAGGTCGCGGCCACGCCGAGCATCGCGAGGTACGCGACCGAGCGCAGCCCCGCGTGGTGCGTGAGCGCGAGCGCCGCGAAGCCGATCAGATTCGTCGACGACGCCAGCGCGTTCGCGGCGGTCGTGTGCCGAAGCACGAGCGGGATCGAGCCTGGCCCGCCCTCGCGCCAGCGGTGGTGCACATGGATCGCGTTGTCGAGCGAGATCCCCATGCACACCGGCAGGATCGCCGCGTTCATGAAGTTCAACTGCACGCCCGTCAGCCACATGCCCCCCGCGAGCCCGACCACCCCGAGCAGCACCGACACGAGCACGCCCAGCGCCGGGAGCAGCCGCCGGAAGTCGAGCAGCAGCACGAGGAACACCGCGAGCACAGTGCCGACGAGCAGGAAGCGTCCGTCGCGCGCGACCCGCTCGAAGATTTCTCCAGCGACCCAGTTCTCGCTCATCATCGGCGCGCGCACCCCCGCCTGCTGCAGCGCGGCATCGAGCTCCCGCGCCTGCGCGGCCCACGCGACGAGCACCGAGGTGTCGGCGTCGTCGGTCTCCTGCATCCGCAGGTGCAGGATCGAGCCCGCGCCGTCGGCCGCCACGAAAGGGCCGACCACCGAGTACGGCAGCGCCTCGAGCGGGAACGGCACCGCCTGCTCGACCCAGCGCAGCCCCTCGGCGAGCCGGGCGCGCCCCGCGTCGTCGAGCAACGAGGGCCGGATGCGCCGCAGCTGCGCCCCGAGGGCCTGGGCCTGCGCCGCGCGCGCGGCCTGCACCGCGGGCGGCGGGAAGACCTCATCGCGCGTGCCGACCTCGACCACGTCGAACGCCTCGCCGCGCGCACGCCGCGCCTGCCGGACCTGTTCGAGGATCGACGCCACGCGGGGCGTCGTCGCGTCGTCGGGCGACCAGATGAGCGCGGCCGTGTAGAGACCGCCGAAGTGATGCCGCAGGTACTCGCCGAACTGCGAGGCCTCGCTCTCGCCCGCGAGCAACCGCCAGTTGCCGTCGAAGCGCACCGCCCCGCGCGCGAGACCGACCGCCGACGCCAGCGCCAAGAGCGGCACCAGGACGACGACCGCCCACCGGAGAGGCGCCGGCACCCGCAGCGGGCGCACGTCGGCCTCGGCGACCGACGCGACGCGCAGCGGACGCACCCGCTCCGCGAGCACGGTGAGCGCCGGCATGCCGAGCAGCGTCGCCACGAGCGTCAGCAAGAGCCCCGAGGCGGCGATCATCCCGAACTCGCTGAAGCCGCTGAACTGGGCCAGGCCGATGACCGCGAACACACCCGCGTTCGTCAGCGAGCCCGACACCAGCGCACGCCCCGTCTTGGCGACCAGCCGCTCGATCGCCGCCTCCACCTCGAGCCCCTCCTCGCGCAGCTCGCGGTACCGGTGCAGCAGGTGGATGCCGTACTCGATGCCGAGCCCCGAGAGGATCGAGAACAAGAACCCGCTGATGATGTTGAGGTGCCCGACCGTCGCGCGCGCGAGGGCGAACGTCCACACGAGCCCGATCAGCAGCGGCACCGAGAGCAGCAGGAGCGCGCGCGGCGCCCGCAACGTCGCGACGATGAGCAGCACGACCGCGAGAAATCCGACCAGACCGGCGACCCGCAGATCCTCGACGAAGGCGCGCTCGTCCTGCACCCGCACGGGGATGCCGCCGGCGTAGTGCACCTCGAGATCGCGCGGGAATCGCACGCCGTCGCGCAGCCCGTCCACCGCGGCGCGCACCCGGTCCCAGGCGCGGCGACCGGCGTCGAGATCGCCGTTGTTGCCAGAAAAATAAGCCCATACGCAGAGGAAGCGGCCGTCGTTCGTGACGATCCACGGCGACAGGTGGATGCGCTCGTCGGACGCGTCCACCTCGGCGAGCAGCCCCTCGGCGCCCGGGCCCTCGTCGCCGGACTCCTCGTCCTGCAGGTCCACGTAGAGCCCCGAGCCCCGCAAGAGCGTGCGGTCGATCTCGGTCTCGGCGCGCGCCACGAGCCGGGCGAGCTCGTCCTCCGGCACGAAGAGGAGCCGTCGCTCGCGGAACCAGTCGACGTCCACCGCGCCGCCCACGTTGGCGACCTCCGGATCGGCCGCGAGGACCTCGAGGAGCGCATGGGCGAAGCGCTCCGCGAGCGCGCGGTCGGACGTCGAGATGGCGACCGCGACGTCGCTCGTCGAGCGCGCGTGCGCGAGCACCTCGCGGAGCTGCGCGACCGGCGCCTCCTGCTCGGGCAAGAGGTCGAGGAAGGACGCGCGGACCTCGAGCCCCGAGGCGTAGAAGCCCGCGGGCACCGTCGAGACGAGCAGCGCGAGCAGGACCTGCGCGGGCCATCGGCACAGGGCCCGGCCGAGGCGCGCGAAGCCCCGCTCGACGGGGCCCTCCGGCGCAGCGCTCATGGCGAGATCGTCCCCGCCGAGGGCCGGCCCTTCGTCGAGACGCTCGGGCGATGCATGGCGGCGGGTCTAGCATCCGAAGCCTCCACGACAAGCGCGCCGACCTCAGGAGACGGGCACGGGCGCGCCGCGGACCCGGGTGCGCACGCCGACCTCAAGACGCGGGCACGAGCGCGTAGCGGATCCGGGTGCGCGCGCCGACCTCCGAGGGGACGTCGAGGTCGAGCTCGATGCGTCCGATCTGGAGCTCGGAGCCGTAGTACGAGGAGCGCAGCCCGTGCGGGCGCACCGCGGTCACGCGCGGCCCCTCGAGCACGACGTCGAAGCCCCGACCGTCCCGGTCCCGGATCCGAAACGTGGGACTCGGGGCCGACGCGACCGCCTCGATCGAGGCCCCGCGTGACTTCCGGTTCAGGTTGCCGAGGGCGCCGGTGCGCTCGTCGCACGTCTCCCGGGTGCAGGTGGGGATCGGCACGTTCTCGAAGAGCCGCGCCATCGCGGGGCCGGAGGGCGCCGCTTCGCGCTCGAGGACCACCTCGACGCGGATCCGATCAGCGTCGAAGTCGTAGTGCCGCGCATAACAGAGCCCCTGTTCGCCCTCGAGCCGCCCGTAGACCGAGAAGCCCGCGGGCAGCGCGCGGTGCTCCGCCGCCGGAAAGCGTCGCGCGCAGTCCCCGCCGGGGCCCGCGGCCATGCGATCCGCGGTGACCGACTCGTAGTCCTCCCAGAATCGGCGCGGCACGCCTCCCTCGGAGAGCACCGCGACGAGGCCGTGGTGCGAGAGGGGCGACCAGTTCGTCGCGAGGAGCCCGCTGCCGTACGACGGGGTGGCGAACATCGAGAGACCGCCCCCGACCATCGGGCTCGGCTCGTAGACGTCGATGGTGTGCGGCGTCGTCGCGCCCCCGAACGGCGGCGCCTCGGTCCGCGGGTCCACGTCCTCGATGACCACGCCCCCGCGCGTCATCGGCACCGCGCGGGTGACCGGCCAGTGGGCCGCGTACACGGCCGAGGGCGCGGGGTGACCGAAGTAGAGCGCGGCGGCGTAGGCGGGCCTGCGGATCGCGAGAAACTCCGGCGCTGCACCGGAGTCCGGCGAAGGGAGCAAGGTCTCCGACGACCCGGGCGCGACCGCGGGCAGGAGCGCGAGCGCGGGCCGACGCGTCGAGTCGAGCGAGAGCGCCACGTCCGCGACGCCTCCGAGCGAGAGGCGCGGGATCGCGGCCACGCTGCCGCCGAAGCCGCCCGCGAGCGAGCGCACGCTGCTGCGCGCGGCGTCCACAGCGGCGCCCGACTGCGGGAACTCCCACGCCGACCACACGGCCACTTCCGGGATGCTCTCGGCGAGCCCCCGCGCGCCCTGCCACTGCTCGAGCTCGAAGCCGATCCCGATCCGGTGGGAGAAGTTGAAGGCCGAGGTGCGCTGTCCGTCGGGCTCGACGGCGGTCGTCCACCCGAAGAAGCGGTAGCTCGCGGCGAGCGCCGCGCGCATCGCGGGGTCTTCGCCCTCGGGATCACGCGCGGTGAGGCCCAGGTACTGCGCCATGTGCCAGTGCTGCATCCCCGCGTACGAGGGGCTCGGCCCCGAGGCCTCGGGCAGCCAGCCCGAGGGACTCGCGCCCGCGGCGAAGCGCCCCGCATACTCCCTCGCGAGCTGCCGGTAGAGGCCCGCGAAGGGCAAGCCGACCGCGCCGTGGGCCAGCTCCTCGGTCCCCAGCACGATGTGGCTCGACTGGTTCATCGTGCTCACGAGGTACGCAGGCTCGTAGCGGTCCACGACGCGGCGCAGGCCCTCGGCCCACACCCGCTGCACCGACGCGGCGAGGGGCGCGCCGAGCGTCGCGTCGAGACGGTGGGCCGCGAGCACCGGGCCGGCCGCCGCGAAGGCACGCGTGAGCTGCGCGAGCTGGAAGGCCGCGGAGCCCGGGTACGGATCGGTGTCGCCGATCGGAAGCTGCCGCTCGTCCTCTCCCACCACCAGGAGGTCCGCCAGGCCTTGCGCGAGCGCGCGGACCGCGAGCTCGGGCGCCGGGAGCGGCGCCCCGTCCGACGGCGGGCCCCAGGGATTGCACGGGTGCACGAGGGTCGAGGCCAGCATCAGCTGCTGCGCACCCGCGCTCGGCAGCGCGAGGCCAGTGAACGCCGGCCCGTATCCTGCGCCGTCGCGGGTGCGATAGCGGACGCCGCGGAGCACGTCCCATCGGTTGCGGGCCGGATCGAACGGCGCCTCGCAGAGCCCATCCGCGCCGCATGCGCCCCCCGCGACGCAATCGCTCGCGTGGCGGCAGAGCTGCCGTTCGAGCAGCGGCAGGCCCACGGCGCCCGACCAGTGATCGTTCGGATCGCGGACGAGCATCGGCGCGCCCGCGCCGTACGTGACGCTTCCATCGCCGCCCACGGACGCCGACGAGAGGTACCAGCGCACCGCCTTCAGCGGGCTGTCGTAGGAGTGCAGGAGGTCGAGGCGCCGCCACGTCTCGTCGGCGCTCGGTCTCGAGGGTCCCGTGTCCGCACCGGCGCACTCGGGCCGCGTCGGCCACGCCCGCACGTCGGGCCCGTCGAGCGCTGCCGTGCGCGCCTCGTCCCCCGCGCGTGCCGGATCGAGAAGCTGCGGGAGCAGCTCGAGGATCTCTCGCTGGAAGCGGTGGAACACGAGCGTCCCCTCGTGCGGGCCCGACGCGACGCGCTCGACCGAGGCATGGATGGCCGAAGCGGACGCGGGACTGTCGCACAGGATGAACGGCAGCCCCGACGCGTGGAAGTGCGAGGGCCTGTCCGACGCCGGGAGGTCGACACGCCAGATCTCACCGTCGTCCGCGGTGCCGGGGGCGACGACGAAGCGCCGCGTCTCGCCGAGCACGATGGGCGAGAGCGGCGCGCCCTCCCCCTCGCGCGTGAGCGTCGGCAAGACCGAGCCGGCCGCGGCGTCCAGGTCGAGGAACAGGGGCGCGCTCCGGTGCCGAGGCACGAACACCCAGCGCGAGGACGCCGCCACCGGCGTGCACCAGCCGAGGCACGCGGGCCACGCGAACGCGCCGTTCTGCTGAGAGAGCCCGTGCCCGACGCCCGCTGGGAGTCGGAGCCGGACGGCCGTCTTCAGCGAGTTGGTCGCCACGCGGACCTGATAGACGCCGGGGGCGCGCAGCGAGATGCGGTAGCCCTGCATGTTGCCTGCCTCGTCGAAGCGGAACTCCGAAGGCGGAGGTTCCGACTCCGACGCGAGGACGCGGGGCGCGGCGTTCCCTGGATCTTGGCGCTGGTGGTGCCAGTGCACGAGGTCCTCGTCGGGGCCGAAGACGCGCACGATGGCGATGTTCGAGGCGTCCGGATACGGATCGAACGCGAGCTCTCCGGCGCCGCCCGGCGAGCCCATGCGATCGACGGCGAGTTCGGCCTGGAGGTCCCCGCCCGGCGAGACGACGTAGAGCGCCAGCACCGGTCGATGGGGCGCGGGCTGCATGAAGACGGGTCCGACCGTCTCCGTGAGGGGCGCGGGCGTCTGGCACGTGGTCATGCACGCGTCGGTGTCCGACGTGTTCCCGTCGTCGCAGGCCTCGCCGGGATCGAGCGTGCCATCCCCGCAGCGCGGGCCACCGCAGTCGGCGCAGGCGTCGGGCGCAGCCCCGTCGAGGCCCGCGCCGCCGTCCGTGACGCCCCCGTCGAACGCCGCCTCTGCATCGGGCCGCGAGGACGCGTCCGGCGCGCTCACCTCGGGTCCGCCGCAGGCCAGGAGCGCCGAGACGGCCGCGAGGAGCACCGCCCTCCCGAACGCCCTGCATCGACCTCGGGGACGCGACACGCCGGGCCGCCACGGTCCCCGCCCGTCGAACGCCGTGGTCTTCGCCCGCATCGCGCCAAGATCGTTCCGCTCCATCGCACCCTCCATCGCCCGCGTGAGCGCGGCGCGGCCCCCCGCGGCTCCGCCCGGCGGGACCCGCGTTCGCCCCGCCGACGCCTCCGAGCCTACACCTTGAACAGACACGGCGGACCGTCCGAGCACAACTGACGCCCCTGCGGAGACCTCGGCGCTCGAGCCGCCGCGCCCTGTGTTGACCCCGATCGGCACCGCTGATCCCCAAATCGACATGCGCGATGCGTGCTCCTCACGTGCTCTCTCGTCCTGCTCGCCGCCTGCACGGCGCGCGAAGGCGTGCCGGACGCGGCGGTCCCCCTCGATGCGGCACGCGCGGACGAGGCGATGGACGGCGGCCCACCGACGACGGACGCGGCGCGTGATGAGGCGAGGTTGGACTGTGTGCCCGGCGCTCGCTTCTGTCGGGGCGGCGAGCTCGCGGAGTGCGGCCCCGACGGGCGCGTCGCCTCGATAACGCCGTGTCCCGCCGGCGAGGTGTGCGCGGGCGCTCGCTGCGTCGACGCGTGCGACGCCGACGCCCTCGGGACGTCCTACCGCGGCTGCACCTTCCGCGGCACTGCGCCCCCTGCGCTCCTGAGCGGCCACGGAGGCCCGCGCCTGCCCTTGCTCGGCTTCGGCTTCCACAACCCGGGCGCGGTCGCGAGCGAAGTCCAGATCACCGGTGGCGCGCTCACCGCGCCCATCCTGCTCACCGTCCCGCCCGACAGCAGCGCGTTCACCGCCGTGCCGCTCATCTCCGGCGTCTTCGATCGGGCCGCGTACGGCGTCTCGCCCACCGTGCTCGCCCGCGACACCGCGAGCTACCGCATCCGCGCGAGCGCGCCCGTCGCGGCCTATCAGTTCAGCCCCGAATACATCACGCTGGAGAGCGCGCGCTTCCTCATGAAGTCCGACGCCACCGTGCTCTTCCCCTCGCACGCGTGGGGCCGCGACTACGTCGCCGCGACCATGGCGCCCTCGTGCGCGTCACGCCCCTGCGGTCCGGAGGAGATGACCTTCCTGCAGGTCACCGCCGACACCGACGGCACCGAGGTGAGCATCACGCCCACCGTCGCCACCGAGGCGAGCGTCGAGGGCGTGGTGACATCGACGACGGTCACGGAGACGCCGGTCGCCGCGCTCGCCGCGGACATGACCGGCCGCTTCGTGCTCGACGCGGGCGACGTCCTCCAGCTCGCCTCGGGCGACGACCTCACGGGCACCAAGATCACCGCGACCCAGCCCGTGCAGGTGATCTCCGGCAACGTCGGGATCCGCTTCCCGTCCTCGTGGTCACCGCTCGGCCAAGGCCACCTGCACGAGGCGCTCTTGCCCGCGCGCAGCTGGGGCACGCGCTACCTCGTGGCGCCGCCCCCGCACCCCACGCGCGACGAATCGCTGCCCTTCTCCGTGCGCCTGGTCGCGACGGCGTCGGGCGCGACGGTGACCTTCGAGCCCGCGCGCGTGTCCGGGCCGCTCACGATCCCGCCGAACGGGCACGTCGATCTGAGCGGCCTCACGGGCCCATTCCGCGTCGAGGGCGACAGGCCCTTCCTCGCGCTCGGGCAGTCGACCGCGAGCGACGTGCCGACCGGTGACGAGCTCGACCAGCCGATCGGCGCGTCGTCGATGGTCGCCTTCCCCCCGATCGATCAGTGGCGTACGAGCTACGGCGTCTCCATCCCGACGGAGTTCGACCACGCGCACCTCACGATGATCTATCCGGTCGGCACCACGCTGGAGGTCGACGGCGTGACGATCACCGACGGCACCCCCGTCGGCACGACCGGCCTCGCCGTCCGCACGGTGGCGCTCGATCGCAGCGCGAGCGCGCACCGCGCCTCGGGCTCGGCGAGCTTCGCGATGCTCGTCTACGGGCAAGCGGCCGGCACGAGCTACTGGTACACGGCGGGCCTCGACACGTACCTGCTCTACTGAGCCCCGCGGTGAACCTCCCCCGGCGAGCGGGCAGGTGGACCGAGCCGTCCTCGCTGAGGGTCGGGTCTTCCGTTCGAAGCGGCGAGGCCGGGCCCCCACCCGCGCCCCCGAACACCCTGCGCTCGCAGCACGCGCCGAGCATGGCGCAGGCGCCCGAGCCCGCGCGCTGAACCATCGCACCGCACGATGGGTTCAATCGAATCGATTCATTTCTGCCATGAGCCATCCGCTCCCACGCTCTGTTCAGACGCAGCGACGCGAGGCCCGCCGACATCCATCGGCGGCCCGAGGAGAGCCCTGGCAGACGCCAGACACGCGTCACTCGAACCAAGGAGCGCACCGTGTCTCATCGATTGCTTCATTCCCTCGTCTTCTCGAGCGTGCTGGCCCTGGACGCGACAGGCTGCACGACGAGCCACGGGCTGCCGGCCATGCCGCCAAGCCCCGACTCCGGCGTGCTCCCCACGATCACCGACGCCTCCGTCCCGCCCGTCCCCAACGACGCGTTCGTCCCGCCCGTGCCGACCGACGCGTTCACTCCGGCGCCGAGCCCCGATGCGTCGATCCCGCCGGACGCGTTCGTGCCCGGCGACGACCGCTTCTGCGAAGAGGGCTGGCCGACCACGAAGGCCACCTCGTGCATCGAGCTCGAGGGGATGCCCTTCCTGCGCTGCTGCAGCAACACCAGCCCCGAAGTCGTCGGGACCTGCTGCCTCCTCGATCCGGCCGCGGTGGGCGCGTGAGCCCGTCGTTCGCCTCGGAGGCGACGCGCGCGCGCGTCCGCAGGGAGGGTCGCTGGAATGGCGCCGTGACGAGCCGTGCGCTTCCGGACTCGAGCGACGAGGTCGCGGCGCTCGCCCCGGATCTGCGCGTGCGGATGGCCAAGATCTGGCTGAGCCAGGCGGCCACCGAGGCGCGGGTCGCGACCTCGTTCGGCCGCATCCACGAGAGCCTGGTCGCCCTCGGTGCCGACGCGGGCCTCATCGCCTTGTCCGCGCGGGCCGTCGACGACGAGCATCGGCACGCGGCGCTGTGCGAGGAGCTCGCGGGCCGCTACGCCGGGCGGGTCATCGGCCCCCATCCGACCTTGCCCGACGCGGGCCCGCAACACCCCCGGGCCACCAGCGAGACGCAGCGGCGTGCGCTCTGGGTGGTGGGGCAGTGCGCGCTCAACGAGACCTTCGCTGGCGCCTACCTGAGCACGGCGTGGCGCGGCGCCACGGCGCCCCTCGCGCGCGCGGCGCTGCGCGAGCTCCTCGAGGACGAGGTCGACCACGCGCGCGTGGGCTGGGCGTTTCTCGCGAGCAGCGACGCCTCGATCCGAGACCAAGTCAGCGACTGGCTGCTCCCGCTCGCCGTCTGCAATCTGCGGGCTTGGCGTCGCCTCGACCTGCCCGACGATCAGTCGCTCGCCGGCCTCGGCGTGCCGCAGCGCAGCGACGCCCACGAAGCGCTCACCGACGCACTCCGCGGGGTGCTCGTGCCTGGCTTCGCCCACGTGGGCCTCGACACCACCGCGCTGGAACGATGGATAGCTCAGGGCGCGCCCGTCTGAGCGCGCACGACGGACACGACCCGCGTCTCGGCGCTCAACGCAGGTCGGCACCGCGGGCCATGAGCCCGTCGAGCAGAAGCCGGGCGGCGCGCGTGACGTGCAGGTCGGCGCGACGCACCAGGCTGATCTCGTCCTCGACGCGTGGCGCTCCTTTGCCGAGCGCCCGGAGGCGGCCTGGCTCGACGCGGTGGTGGGCCACGCGGTACGGAAGGATCCCGACCCCAGCGCCATCGAGCACCAGGCTCTTCACCAGCTCCATGCTGGAGCAGGGCAGTTCACGACTGGGACGGAGGTCCTGCTGGGCGAGCGTGGCGAGGATCCACTGGGTCTGTCGCAGCTGGGGCACGTGGATGAGCGCGTGGGTCTCGAGGACCGTGCGCGCGCTCCTCCGACCGATGAGCGGGTCGAGCCCGACGATGCCCACACTGTCCTTGAAGAGGCGAGAGATCACGCAGTCGGGGTGCGGGTCGGGATGGACCACGAGGCCGACGTCCACGCGTCGCTCCACCACCGCATTCAACACCTCGCGTGAGTTCGCGTTGTGGAGCTGGATCTCGATGCCCGGATGGTCCGACGCGAAGCGCCCCATGAAGCTCGGCAAGAAATAGCTCGCCAGGCTCTCGTGCACGCCGAGCGTGAAACGGCCACGCGGCTCCTCCTCGAGTCCGACGATCTCGCGACGGGCCTCGGCGAGGGTGCGCTCGATCGAGAGCGCGTGCCGGCGCAGCGCCTCGCCCGTCGAGGTCAGCGCCGCGCCGCGCGCGGTGCGCACCAGCAGCGTGGTGCCCAGCTCCTCTTCGAGCTTGCGGACCGACACGGTGAGCGCCGACTGGCTGAGCCCGTGCACGCGTGCCGCCGCGGTGAAGCCCCCCTCTTGCGCGACCGCGAGGAACGCCGCCAGCGACGAGGGCACGAGCGGATCGCTCATGGCCGCCTCTGTATCGAGAGCGTCACGGCACGACCGTCGCGGACCACCGACGATGCGGCCACGGGCCTCGCCGCCGCCCGCGTCCCGACGGCCCCCCCGCCGTCGACCCGCGCACGGCGCAAGCCCGGCGAAGTCGACGTGGTGGCCATGCCGGTCCGCGTCGAAGGCCCCCGTCGCATCACGGACTCGCGAGCGTGGCGAGGTGAAACGCCGCGATGCCGAGATTGCTCAAGACGACGGGGTTCCGGAGCGTGCCCACCGAGAACGGCGTGGAGACCTTGTAGACGACCTGGGTCCAGAGGAGCGGCAGCGTCTGCGCGGCCTGCCCGCGCATCAGGAGCACGGCCGAGACCACGAGAATCGCTCCATACACAGACAGCAGGATCCCCCGTGCCGGCGCGTGCTCGCCGAAGGCCGCTCGGGCCCAGCGCGCATCCCTGAGCAGCCCGATGCAGACGGGGATGAGGACGGCGATGTTGAGACACAGCGAGAGGGTCGTCATGGTCGGCACGGGTGGCCTCCAGGGGGGATCGGACGCCCAGCGTCTTGGGGGGCACCGTGACGCGGGTCAAGCGTGAACGGCCCCGGGCCGCGGCGGGATGATGCGCGGCGACGTGGTCGGGGATCCATCGGGGCTCGCTGGGCTCGGACGCCACCGCGGACACGTGCGGAGCGCGAGGACTCCTGCGCGAAGCGGACCCCGACGAACGTCCGCGACCCTCGGATCCCGAACGCTTCGCTCCTCGTCGAACGCGTTGCCGGCCATCGCGCCGACGCGTGGCCACGCTCCGGCGTTCAGGCAAGGAGCAGCAGCGCAGCCATCGTGGCCTCGATGGCGAGCCCGGCGGCGTTCTCCTTCGAACGTGATCGGTCGATCACCACCGACAGCGCCCGCGCCACGAACGCCCCACCCCACGCCGCGCCCAGTACCGTGGCCGCCGTGGTCGCGCCACTCAGCAGCACGGCGCCACCCGCACCGACGAACAACCCGCCGTAGGTGGCGCGGACCTCCGACACGCCGAGCCGCGACGGCAGTGCCAGACCGATTCGGGCGCTGACCGGGCGGGGCCACAGCAGGCCCATCACCCCTGCGAGGACGGTCAAAACCGCTCCGACGTATCCAAGCGCGTTCATCGTGCTCCCCTTGCTGTATCGATGGTCGCCACCACGAGGGCGACGTCGCGGTTCACCTGCCCCTCGAGCGCGAGGGCGAGGAGCGTGCCGCCCGAGAGCGGTGCGCCGTCGACCGAGACAGCCACCCCCGAACGCGCCCCTGGACGCAGGCTGAGCCAGGTCGCAGAGAGGTGCACGACGAGCCCGTCCTCGGTCGTGTCGGGCGAGAACACGGGCTCGAGCGCGCCGACGTGCGGCCCACCTCCCGGGTCCGCGTGTGACTCCCCATGGCCGAACCATCCCACGAGGCCCGTGCACCGAGTCAATCCCCCACGACGGACCTCCGATCACGTTCCGCCTGGACGAAGCCCGGCGATTCGACTCGGTTCGGCGGGCCGCAGGGCCCACGGCGAACGTCGGCTCGCTCGCGCTGAGCGGTCGGCGCGCCGGCGCATTGACGTCCCGTGGGAAGTGGAAGATGGTCGGACCGCTCATGGAGGTCTGCGGCGGTCCGACGGTCTGTGCTCGGTGTTGCGCGTGACGCGGCTCGCACCCGCTTGGCACGTCACGCCGGTCGTCCCCGGGGACGTCGTCGCCGACCGGTTCGAGATCGAGCGGGTCGCGGGCGTCGGCGGCATGGGGGCGGTGTACCGCGCCCTCGACCGCGCGCGCGGTGTGCCCGTCGCGCTGAAGGTCGCGCTCCACGGGCCCGAGCGCTTCCTCCGGGAGTCCGCGGTGCTCTCGCGCCTGCGCCACCCGAACATCGTCGGCCACGTCGCGCACGGGCCGCTCGGCGAGGACGGCGTGTGGCTCGCGATGGACTGGCTCGACGGCGAGGACCTCGCGCAGCGCCTCGCGCGTGGGCCGCTCCCGGTCGACGAGACGCTCGTCGTCGCGCGGGCGGTCGCCGCGGGCCTCGCCCACGCGCACGAACGGGGCATCGTCCATCGCGACGTGAAGCCCGCGAACGTCTTCTTGCCGCGCGGCGATCTCGCCGCCGCGTGCGTGCTCGACTTCGGGGTCGCGCTCACCGGGCCGGACGAGTCGCGCCTCACGGCCGCGGGCGGCATCGTCGGGACGCCGACGTACATGGGCCCCGAGCAGGCGAGGGCGGTCTCGGACATCACCGCGGCGGCCGACGTCTACTCTCTCGGCGCGGTCGTGTTCGAGTGCGTCACCGGCCGCCCGCCCTTCGAGGGCGAGCACGCGGTCGCCGTGCTCGCGAAGATCTTGCTCGAGGACGCGCCGCGCCTCGGCGATCTCGTGGGCGAGCTGCCCGCGGGGCTCGAGGACCTCGTCGCCCGGATGCTCGCGAAGGAGCGCGCCCTCCGGCCTTGCGATGGCGCCGCGGTTCTGCGGGCGCTCGACGCCCTCGGCTCGGAGCCGGTCCGGCGGGCCTCGCTCCTGCCGCGCTCGACGCTGACGCACGCCGAGCAGCGCGTCGTCTGCGTGCTGCTCGCCGCGGGCACGACGGACGCGCGCGCGGCCACGATCTCGCCCGAGGAGCACCACGCCGCCGTCGAGCGCGCCCTCGCGGCGGTCGCCCGGCGCGGCGGCAGGGCGGAGCGGCTCGCGAATGGCGGGATCGTCGCGACCTTCCAGGGCGCGGCGTCGCCTTCGGACGACGCGGCGAGCGCGGCCTCCGCGGCCCTCGCGATGTCGGAGGCCCTCGGCGACGTGCCGATCGCGGTCGCGACGGGACGCGCGCTCGTGGGCGCGGTCGTGCCGGTCGGTGAGGTCGTCGATCGCGCGGCCGCGCAGCTCGCGCCGGGCGGGCCCGTGAGGGGGGTCCTCCTCGACACCGGCACGGCTGCGCTGCTCGCGCCGCGCTTCGTCGTCGACGATCGAGACGGCCACCGGGTGCTCTCGGCCGAGCGCGCGGCGCCCTCCGCGACGCGGCCGCTGCTCGGTCGCGCGATGCCCTGCCTCGGCCGCCGGCGGGAGGTGTCGACCCTCAGGATGGCGCTCGAGGCGTGTGTCGAGGAGCCGGGCGCGCGCGCCGTGCTCGTGTCGGCGCCGGCGGGCGTCGGCAAGTCGAGGCTCGTGGACGAGCTCGTGCGGGCGTCGGGCGTGGAGGGCCTCGAGGTGTTGCGCGTCGGCGGGGACGCCCTGCACGGCGATGTGCCCTTCGCGCTCGCGACGCAGCTCGTCCGCCTCGCTGCGGGCTTCGCGCCGGGCGAGGGCTCGGAGGGGCGACGCGCGAAGCTGCGGGCGCGCATCGCGACGCGCGTACCGCCCGCCGATCAGCAGGTCGTGTTCGAGCTGCTCGCCGAGCTCGCCGCATGCCCGGTGCCGGACGAGGCCGCGAGCGCGGCGCTCCTCGTCGCGCGCGCGGACCCTGCGTCCATGGGGGACGCCCTCCGGGTGGCCGTCTCGCGCTGGCTCGCGGCCGAGAGCGTGGCGGCGCCGCTCCTGCTCGTCGTCGAGGACCTGCAGTGGGCCGACGCGCCGAGCGTCGCGCTCTTCGATGCGGTGCTCCGTGCGCTGCACGAGCGGCCCGTCATGCTCCTCGGCACCGCGCGCCCTGAGGTCCACGCGACCTTCCCCGGGCTCTTCGCGGAGCACGGCCTGCAGGAGATCCGGCTCGGGCTGCTCACCCCGAAGGCGAGCGAGGAGCTCGTGCGCGCGGCGCTCGGCGAGGCGGTGCCCGACGACGTGGTCGAGGGTCTCGTCGCGCGGGCCGGCGGAAACCCCTTCTTCCTCGAGGAATTGGTGCGTGGCGTGGCCGACGGACGCGATCCGCGCGCGCTGCCGGACACCGTGCTCGGCATGCTGCAGGTGCGCTTCGAGGCCCTCGATGCGGGCGCGCGACGGGTGCTCCGGGCCGCGAGCGTGTTCGGCGAGCGGTTCCCACGCGACGGGGTCGTCGCGCTGCTCGGCGCGGCCGACGCGGACCCGGCGGTGTTCCGGCGACTGACGCAGCTCGAGGTGCTCCAGGTGGTGGGCGGCGCGGGCGAGACGGACTTCGCGTTCCGGCACGCGCTCCTGCGCGACGCGGCGTACGCGATGCTCACCGAAGCGGACCGCGGCCTCGGCCATCGGCTTGCGGCCGAGTGGCTCGAGACGACTCCGTGGGGCGAGGGCGAGCCCGCGACGATCGCGCATCACTTCGCGTGCGCGTCCGCGTGGGTCGAGGCGGTCCAGCACGCGCGACGGAGCGCAGAGCGTGCGGCGAGCCTCAGCCGCTTCTCCGAGGCCGCGGCGGCGCTCGCACAGGCGCTCGATTGGCTCGCGCGGACGCCCGAGGACGACGCTCGGAAGGGCCGCGAGGCGGTGTTGCTCCTCGAGGAGGCGCGGCTGCGCGAGACGCTCGGCGATCGCGCTCGACACGCGGCGCTCGTCGAACGTCTGCTCCAGCTCGACTGTCCGGAGCACGCCGTCGTCGCCCGGGTCCGGCACGGGGAGTTGCTCGCGCTCCGCGGCGAGCACGCGGCCGCCCGCACGGCGCTCGAGGCCGCGATCACGCTGAGCGGCTCGAGGGCCGACGCGCGAGGCGAGCTCCTCGCACGGCGCAGCCTCGCGTTCGTGTGCTGGCAGCAGGGGGACTACGCGGCGTCGCGCGACGAGAACGAGGCGGCGGTCGCGCTCGACCGCGCGCTCGGGGATCGGCACGGTGAGGCCCGGGATCTGTTGAACCTCGCGAACGTCCTCACGCACCTCGGCGACATCGAGCGCGTGCACGTCTGCCTCGACGAGAGCGCCGCGGCCTCGGGGCCCTCGCCGCGGCCCCACGAGGAGGTCTCGTCGTTGAACGCCCGCACGGCCGTGTTCGCGCGGCTCGGGGACCTCGACGGGCAGATCGCGACGACGCGGCGGATGCTGGCGATTCAAGAGGCGCACGGACTCTTCGCGTACAAGTCGATCTCGCTCGCCGCGCTCGGCGGGGCGCTCGCGCAGGGGGGGCGGCTCGCGGAGGCGCTCGAGAGCTACGCGGAGGCGGTCTCCCTCGCGCGCGCCCTCGATACGCGCCCGCAACTGGCGCGGGCGCTGCGTGGGTACACGGCCGTGCTCGTGTCGTCCGGGCGGGACGCCGAGGCGGTGCCGGCCCTCCGCGAGGCGAGTGAAATGCTCGCCGGCCTCGGAGAGTTGCGGGACGCGCTCGAGGCCGTCGTCGCCGCGGCGCGCGTCGCGCGCACCCAGAAGGATGCGGCGGTCGCGCAGGCGTGTTTCGAGGCCGCGTGCGGACTCGCGCAGCGGCTCGACGCCCCGGACGACGAGGCCGACCACCGGAACACGCTCGGCATCCTCGCGTGGGAGCGCGGTGAGTTCGAGGCGGCGCTCGGGCACTACGAGCGCGCCCGCGCGCTCTTCGACACGGCGGGGGACCGGGTGCACCTCGGCGTCGCGCTGAACAGCCTCGGCGTCACGCTCTCGCGCCTCGGCCGCCTCGACGACGCGGAGGCGCGGCTCCTCCAGGCGGTCGAGGTGAGCCATGCGGTCGGCGAGCGACTCGTCGAGGGGCACGGCCACGCGGCCCTCGGCGACGTGCTGCTCGCGCGCGGCGCGAACGAGGCCGCGGCCCTTCGGTACGAGGCGTCCCTCGCCCTGCGCCGTCAGATCGGGGACCGTCGCGGCGAGGGATGGATGCTGCACCACATCGCCCGGGCGTGCGCTCGCGCGGGCGATGGCGCGCGCGCCCGAGAGAGCGCCGAGGCCGCCGCGTCCATCGCGGTCGAGCTCGGCGACGCAGCGCTCTCCGCGGCCGTTGCGGCTATACTGTCGCCGCGCCCCTGACGGGTTCGGGGGCGCGAAGCCGAGGAGTTCCCGTGCCGCGATTCGTGATCGAACGAAACATCCCTGGACTCAACCGCGAGATGCTCGACGCCGCGGCGAGGCGCTCCATCGAAGTCAGCAAGGAGATGACCGGCCTCGTCTGGGTCCGGAGCTACGTCTCGGAGGCCGAGGGCAAGGTCTACTGCGAGTACGACGCGCCCGACGCGGACGCGATCCGCGAGCACGCGGCGCGTGCGGGGTTGCCAGCCGACCGGATCTCGATGGTGAGCCTCGAGATCAGCCCGACGATGTTCGTCTGACGGCGTGGCCCCGCCAGCCGACCGGATCTCGATGGCTGAGCCTCGAGATCAGCCCGACGATGTTCGTCTGACGGCGTCGCCCCGCCGGGCGCGTGAGACCGCGCGGTCTCGCGCGCCGCGGGGGCCTGTCAGACGTGGATGATCTCGCCCTTGAGCGAGTAGAGGATCGCGAGCACGTCCTTCTTCGTCTGGTCGTCGGCGCCGCGCTTCTCGAGGCAGCCGAGGATGTCGTCCATCGCCGCGATGTACTCCTCGGGGCTGATGTTCATCCCGCGGTGCGCCGCCGTCATCGTTCGGCCCTGGTACTGCGCGGGGCCGCCGCTGCCCGCCTCGAAGAACGCGCAGGTGTGGACCTTGACGGCCTCGACGCGGTCCGGCGTCTCCGCGTAGGGGACGAAGCGCGGGCCGATGATCGGGTTCACCACGTGCGCGGCGACCACGTCGTCGACGAGCGCGCGAATGCCGGCCGAGCCGCCGAGCCGTTCGAAGAGCGAGCGAGTATCCATGATCGTCTGTTCCTCCCGTGGGGCGTGCGCAGCGTGCGCGGCCACAGCCCGCGTTGCTATCAGAGGGCCTTGGACCTTGCAACGACGGCGGGCCGACGCTCCGCCGCGACGAGGGCGGCTGTCGCGATGGACCGGCGCCGGTGTAGCCTCGAATCGTGACCGCACCGACCATCCGCGCCCTCGTCGCGGGGCTTCAGCCCTTCCACCGAGCGCCCGGTCTCCTCGACACGAACGAGCTCCTGCTGTCTCGCTTCGCCGATGCGCGCGGGCACGGCACCGAGGCCGTCACCGGGTCCGGGGTGGGGCTCGAGCTCGCGTCGGGGGAGCGGATCCTCGCGTCGGCCCTCTCGGTCGATCGGCCCAAGGGACACGAGCACCGACTCGCGGTCGCGATCACCGATCGTCGGACCGCGCTCTCGGGCTGGTCGGACATCGCGGGGCCGCTGACGCACAACAGCCGCCGCTTCTCGGTCCTGCACGCCGACGTCGACGCCGTGGACGTGAAGACGGGGATGCTCAAGCATCACGTGGCGCTCCTCGCAGGCGCGTCGAGGCACGAGCTCCCGCTCGGCGAGCTGGTGGCGCCGCTCGGCGCGTTCTACCAGGCGCTCGTGGCGCAGATCCCGAAGGCTTCGAGGCTCGAGCCCCCAGCCCCGCTGCTGACGCCAGGAGAAAGCGATCCGACGGGCGCCCGCGGCGCGGTCCGCGCGCTCTGGTCCGAGGATCCTCTCGCGCGGCAGATGCTCGAGGCGCTCGAGCGCAACCACCGCGAGCGGGGCATGCCCGTCGAGATGGCGCGGGATCTCGCCGCCCGCGTCGTGCTGCTCCACCGGTCGGCGCAGGGCGCGCCGGCCATGCGCGACGGGCGCTGGATCTCGCCGCTCTCGGCCGGCGACCTCGGCCACACGCTGGTGCGGATCTTCGGTGCGCCGACCGCGCAGGAGGTGCCGCAGCCGGGCGTGACGCTGCTCGACTTCCGCCTCGACCCGCGGCGTGATGTGCTCGCCGACGCGGTCACCGCCCTCGGCGTCGCAAGCTACGTCGCGGCCGGCGTGGGCTTCGCGCCCGGCAAGGTCCTCGCCGGCGCGATGCTGCGCAAGCAGGCGGTGACACAGCTGCGGGTGATGTTCGCCGAGCAGGCCGGAGGCGCCGCGTACAAGCTCCTCGCGCCCGCGCTCCCGCTCGAGCAATGCGACGCGCGAATCGCCGCGCGGGTGCACCTCGCGCTGACGTCGGCAGCGTATCCGGTCCTCGTGGGCCGCGCCGAGCGCGGGTGGGCGCCCTCGTACGCCGAGCTCCTTCCCGCGTGACGGAGCCGCGCGCGACGCCGTCACGCACGTGTCGTGCGTCTCGTGGTCGGGCGCGTCGCTCAGCCGCCGCCGAACGTGACGATCACGCCGCCCTCGGGCGTGCGCTCGCACGCGCCGAGCGCGCCCGGGATGCACGTGCACGGGTCGGGGTCGGTGCACCCGGTCGGCAGCGCCACGCACCCGTACGAGTCGGGCACGCCGCCGACGTCCGAGAGCTCGTGCGCACAGTATTGCGTCTCCAGTTGGCACGTGAGCCCGTCGGGTCCGCACGCGAAGGGCGTGCACGGCCCGGGGGGCGGGAACGCCTCGAGCCGCTGCCACGTGCCCCCCGTGCAGACGAGGAGATTGCAGAAGCCGCACGCGTTGCACGGCCCGCCGCAGGTCGTGGCTTCGACCGCGCACGCGGTGCCCTCGGCCGTGCCGAGGTCGGCGGGGCAGCCGCCGCCCGCGTCCGGCGAAGCGGCGTCGGGCAGCCCCGCGTCGGAGAGCGCGGCGTCGGGCAGCCCCGCGTCGGAGAGCGCGGCGTCGGGGTCGATCGGGTGGTCTGCTCCGCACGCCCCGAGCAGGGCGGCGAGGACGAGCGGCACGGTTCGGCGCATTCGGTGGGTCATGCCCCCGTCCAAGCAAAGCCCGTGCGCGTGTCGACGGTCACCCGCAGCCGCCGCAGTCGAGCGCGTCCGCGATGCACGCGTCGGACGCCACGAGACGCACCGCGTCCACCTCGAGGTCGGCGTTCGAGGGCGCGAGCTCGAGCGTGTGCGCGCCCGGAGGCACGTCGACGAAGCCCGCGGCCGCGCCCGCCGCGCAGTCGAGGCGCACCCATGCCCAATCGCCCGTGCGGACGCAGCCGACCTCGACCGCAGGCCCCCCGTCGAGGGAGGCGCGCACGACGCCCGACGCGCCCCGCGTCCGCGCGCGGATCCAGAGCGCGTCGCTGCGCACCTCGGTGGTCGTGAAGCCGACCCGGGCGCTCGGGCCCGCCCCGCGCTCGAAGCGCGCGCCGTCCGCAGGGCTCGACCCCAGGAGCGAGGTGAACGTCGAGAAGTCGTATGCCGCGGCCCCCGATGGGCGCTCGGTGCGGACCGTGAGCGCGTGTCCGGCGCGGGCGACGCGGGCGTCGGCGTCTTCGACCTCGAAGGCGAGATCCGCCGACCAGCGCGAGGGGTGCGCGTCCTCGTGCCACGCGTCGAGCTGCACGAGCGTCGGCGTGGGACCGCCGAGATCGAGCCGGTACACCGCGCCCTGCCGGCGCGCCGGCAGCACGAGGTGCTCGAGCGTCGACGCGTCTCCGTCGAGGTCCACGCGCACGTCGACCGGTCGGCACGCCCACGCACGCGACGACGCGCCGTTGTCGAGCCCGTGCGTCGAGACCGCGACGACGAGCGAGTCGCCCGCGCGGCGCACGACCCCGAGCGCGGCGGGGTCGTACGTGCGCGCCGTGCGATCCCACGCGCCCCCGCGGAGCACGTCCTCGTAGCGGCTCGCGACGGCCTGCGCGTAGCTCGGCAAGACGGCCTGCCACGCGTACGCGGCACGGTTCTGCACCACGTTCACGCAGTCCGGGTCGCGGGCCGGATCGCAGTCGCAGTCCGTCGCCCCGCCGAACTCGCCGCCGCAGCCCGGGATCACGAAATACGCGGGGAAGAACGACTCTGCCCCCGCGACCGAGAGCGCCTCGAGGAGCGCGAGCCACTGCGCGGGGCGCAGGTTCCGCTCCTCGTGAAACGCCCAGCCCGCCGCCACGATCGGCCAGAAGAGCGCGTCGCCCGCGTCGATCTCCGCGGGGCGCGAGGCCTCGATCCACGACCAGCCGTGCCACGCGCCGGCACCGACGTACCACCACGCGGGCTTGCGCGGGTAGAACGACGTCATCGCGCGCACCCGCCCATCGGCGTGCGGGCTCGGCACCGTGCGCGCCGACGTCCACGTCGGGCCGTAGGTCGGGTGCCCGTCGACGTTGTAGTAGACGAAGAGCGCGCGCTCGAGCGACGTGCCCGCGCCGAGGAGCCCGTCCCGGTACGCGCGCTGGTAGGCCGCCTCGCGGTCCGACATGTAGTCGCGCACGACACCGCCGAACGCCGCGCGACGGGCGAGCCAGTCCGCCTGCGCCGCCGCGTTCGACCCGAGGTCCGCCTCGCGCACGAGATGCATCGCGTCCACGGGCGTCTCACCATTCTCGGTCACGACGTCGAGGCCGCGCGTGATCGACGCGGCACCGAGGCGGGAGGTCAGCCGCGCGCGCGACGCCGCCCCGTCGCGCGTGAAGCGCGAGGGGTCGAGCGCGGGGCTGGCCGCCGAGCCGACCCGCTCGGGCGCCGCGAGCGAGGGGCTCCAGAACGACGACGCTGCGATCGGCAGCTCGGGGTGCGCGTTCGCGAAGGCGCCGAGGGCCGGGCCCGCGGTGTCGTGCAATGTCAACGACTGGTGGAAGTCGCGCGCGAGCGCGATCGTCAGCGCCGTCGCGTTCGCCTGGACCTCCTCGTACGTGAAGCGCGTCGTCGTCGCGCCCGGGGCCCGCTCGAAGCGCCCGCCGAGGTAGGTCGGGTCGACCCAGAGCCCGTGCACGCGCGGCATCGTATGGCCCTCGCGGAAGCGGGGGCGCGGGTAGGTCGCGAGCTGCTCGAGCGCGTCGCCCGCGGGCGCGCGCCAGTCGCCTTCGACCCAGCCCTCGTGGAACTCGCGCGGGTCGAGGGTCGGGTCATCGATCACGGGCGCGCAGGGCACAGGCTCGCAGCGGTCGACGCGCGCGTAGGTCCGGCCCGCGAGGCCGTCGCGCGCGTGCTCGGCGATCAGGGTGTCGGGCAGCACGCGGTCGAAGAGCGCGACCTCGTCGAGGTCGAGAAGCGTGCCTTGCCGCGCCGCCTCGTCGAGGTAGCCGAAGTAGAGCCCCGCGCCGCTGCCCGTCGCGACGCGGCCCGCCTTCGTCCACGCCGCGGGGCGTCGCCCGTCGACCGCGAGCGCGATCGTGCCCGCGGCGCCGTCGACCGTGACCGCAAGGTGATGCCAACGGCCATCGAGGTGGTAGGGCACGCCGGCGACGTCCGATCCGTCGAGCGGGAAGTCGACCCCCGCGAAGCGATAGCCCTCGCGTGAGAGCGACAGCTCCCAGCGCCCGATCATCCGGAGGATCCGGATGTCGGCGTAGCGGTGGGTGTCGGGGGTCCACCGCACGAAGAGCTCGAGCGTGAAGGTCGTGGCCGCGAAGTCGGTCCAGCGCGCGTAGATCCGCGCGTCGTCCTCGGGCCGCAGGGCGAGGTGGTCTCCCACCGCGCCGCCCGCGGCGAAGGGATCGCGCCCCGCGGGCACGGTGAGAGGGTGCAGACCGGCCTCGTCGCGGATGCCTGCGGCGCGCTCGAAGCGCAGGTGGAAGAACGGCGCGGCGTCGCCCGGCGCGCACCCCGAGGGCGCAGGGTTCGTGCACTCCGTCGGCGGCGGCGGCGGAGGCGCGATCGGCCCGACGCACGAGAGGCCTGGCGCAGGCGCGGCATCGGTCGGGGCGCTCGCGTCCGAGGGCGGCGCGGCGGCGTCGGGAGCGCGCGCGTCGAGGCTCGCGTCCACGGGGCGCGCGGCGTCGAGGCCCGCGTCCTCGGCGGGCGGCGCCTCGCCCCCGCAGGCGAGGACCAGGGCGAGCACGACGAGCGGGCGGGCACGGCGTTCCATCGACGTTCTCCTGCGTTCCGTCGGACGTTCACACCCCGCGGCGGAGTCCGTCAAGCGCCCGCTGGACCGTCTTCGCGCCGTCTGATGCGGGCCGGGACATCGAGGACGGGGCCTCGTGCGCCTCCCCGGCGGACTGCGCCGCGGGCCTCGAGTGCGCGCCGCGGGTCTCGGCCAGCGGGATGACGCTGCGGTGCAGCGCGTGTCCCGGCGGCGCCGCGACGTGTGGCGCGGGCGGCCGCTTGTCGCGGTGCTTCAAATCCTCTTCCCTCGCCCGCACCGGACGCTCAGGGCCCGGCCGGCGGCGCTCCGCGTCGGCCATCGCGCGCGCTCGGAGGTCCTCGACGGCCGTGAGGAAATCCGACGACGCGAACGCCTCTGCGTCCGGGTACGCCCGGGCCGTGCCGCCCGCGAGCGCGGCCTCGACGTGGGCCGGGTCCACCCCGCCGACCCCGATGACGAAGGTCCGGATCGCCGCCGGTCCCGCGAGCGCGTCGGCGGCCAGCGCTGCGAGCCCGAACGCATCGGTCGGCGAGCACTCCGAGGCCTGCC
>CAIKNO010000390.1 GCA_903828805.1 uncultured Sandaracinus sp.
ACACCGTGGCCTGGATGGCGAGCACCGAGCCGCGCTCCGCGGAGCTCGACCACGCGGGCGCCCGGATGCCCGTCGAGGCGGGAGCCTGCGCCTCGTCGAAGAGCGCGGGCGGGGTCGGCTCGGGCCGGCTCACGCGTCGCTCCTCGGCGCGGGCAGCCGCGTGGCGGTGCGTCGCCCGAAGAGCGTCGTCATCACGCGCTCCCACATCAGGCGCGTGTGCATCGTCGAGATCAGCCAGTTGTCGAGCCAGGGCTTGAAGTGCGAGACGCCACCGGCCTCGCGGGCCACGTAACGCACCGCCGTGGGCACCTGGAGGATCGGCGCGCCGGTCCATGCGATCCGCACCGCGATCTCGGGGTCGAAGTCCATCCGGTCCCCGGTTCGCCGCGACGCCTCGAGGGCGGAGGAGAGCGGGTAGACGCGGAAGCCGCACATCGCGTCGCCGATGGCGCTGCCGGCCTCGGCCCACGTCCAGAAGAGCGTGATCTTCCGGCCGATCCGCCGCCCGAGCGGGGCCGTGTCGTCGAAGCGCGGCTGGCCGAGCACGAGCGCGTCGGGCTGGGCCTGCGCGAGCGCGAGGAAGCGGGGGATGTCGCCGAGCGCGTGCTGTCCGTCCGCGTCGACCTGCAGCGCGTGGGTGTAGCCGAGCCCCGTGGCGACCTCGAAGCCGGTCTTCACGGCGGCGCCCTTGCCCCCGTTGCGGGTCCGGTGCGTGACGTGCGCGAGGCCCTCGTGTCCGAGCGAAGCGACGATGGCGCGGTGCTCCGGCCCGCTTCCATCGTCGACGACGACGACCTCCGGCAGGTGCGCGCGCACCTGCTCCACCACCCTCCGCACGGTGCGCGGATTGTCGTAGGTCGGGATCAGGATGCAGGGGCGGAAGGTGCTCACGCCGGGCCGGGATGTGTCGGTCGAAGGGCCTGTTTGTCAAGGGCGCGCGGGCCGGTCCGCGCCTCACCGCGGCACCGGGCGCGGCGCCTCGGAGCGGGCGCGCTCACCGCCCGCGGGGCTCCCCGTCCTTGCGGAGATCGCTCGCGGCGTGGAGCGCGCGGACGCGGCCCTCGGCGTCCCGCTCGAGGTGGATGGCCTGCACGTTCGCAGAGACCTCGACCTCGGCGGTCGCGTGGCCGCGCGCCTCGAGGGCCGCCCGGAGCGTCGGGTCGAGTCCGCGCTCGACGCTGAGCGTCGCGGGCACGCCCTGGTGGTGCACCCGACGCCGCGCGACCGCGTCGCCCATCGGATCGTGCAAGAGCATCGCGAAGAGCAGCACCTGCTCGGTCGCCGTCACGATCCGCGACCCCCCGCTCCCCCCGGCGCAGAACGCGGGCAGCCCGCCCTCGAACACGAGGGTCGGCGACATCGTCGAGACCGGTCGGCGGCCGGGCCGCGGCAGGTTCGCCTCGCCGCCCGGCAGCCCGAACGCGTTGGGCACGCCGACCTCGCGGCCGAAGTCGTCCATCTCGTCGTTCAGCAGCATCCCCGCCGCCGAGAGCCGCGCGCCGAAGGGCAGGTTCACGGTGGTCGTGAACGCGGCGATGTTCCCCTCGCCGTCGACCACGCACACGTGCGAGGTCCCGTGCTCCGACGGGGGCTGCGTCGTCGGGTGCGCCTCGTCCGAGAGCGGCATCTGCCACTCCGACGCGGGCCGCGCGTGCTCGGGATCGAAGCGTGCGGCGCGTCGATCGAGGCGCCCGCCCTCGAGCAGCGCCTCGACGGGGATCGACGCGTGGTCGGGGTCGCCGAGGTAGGTGGCCCGGTCCACGAACCCGCCCTTCCACGACTCGGCGAGCGCGTGTCGGAACGCCGGCCCCTCCTGCCATCCGCCGTCGGGCTGCCATCGTTCGAGCAACGCGAGGGACTCGAACATCGTCACCCCGCCGGCGCTCGGGGGAGGCGCCATCACCCACCGGCGCCCGAAGAACGTGCCCTCGAGCGGGGCCCGCTCCCGCACCGTGTACGCTGCGAGATCGGCGGCGGTGAGGAGGCCTCCGCGCGCCCGCACCGCGCGCACGATCTCCCGCGCGATGGCCCCGCGGTAGAACGCGCGGGCGCCGGACCGTCCGAACGTGCGGAGCGTGCGGGCGAGCGCCGGGTTCCGCAGCGTGCGTCCCTGCGGGATGCCCGGGCCGTCGAGCCACCCGGCGAGCAAGGGATCGCCCGCGAGCACGGCGGCGAAGGTCGAGGCGTACTGACTCACGTAGCGGGACGCGGGCCATCCCCGTTCGGCGAGGCGCGCGGCGGGGGCGGCGATGCGCGGGCGGGGCACACGGCGAGAGCCGAAGCGGGTCAGCAGGGCGTCGAGTCCAGCCGGTTCGCCGGGCACCGCCACCGCGAGGCCGCCGGTCTGAGAGCGGGCCGCGGCTGTGGCGTCGTCGTCTCCGGGGCGGCGGGCGAACATGGTCTCGGTCGTGGCACCCGGTGCCATTTCTCGGAAGTCGAGGAACGTCACCGAGCGGTCGGAGGCCCGGTAGTACAGACCAAATCCGCCCCCGCCGAGACCGCTCGAGGCGGGCGACACGACCCCGAGGGCCAGCATCGAGGCCGCGGCCGCGTCCGCGGCGTTGCCCCCGGCCTCGAGGATCTCGGCGCCCGCCTGCGAGGCGAGCGGGTGGTCGGCCGCGACCGCGTACCGGGCGTAGGACGCCGCGTGGGGCGGGGCGGTGGTCTGGCCCGCGAGCGTCAGGAGGAGGAGCAGCGCGGAGAGGGCGAGGGTGACGTGGCGCACGGCCCCGTTGTGGTCCGCGGTCGCGGCCCGTTCCAGCCCCTCGTGCGGCCCCGACGCGGGCGCGCCCGACTTGCTCCTCCCTCCGTCAGGGTGCTAGTCGCCGCGCATGCGAATCGTCGTGATCATGGATCCGGTCCAGACCGTGCAGGTCGATGCCGACACCTCGTTCGCCCTGATGCTCGAGGCGCAGGCGCGCGGCCACCGCGTCGACCACGCCCTCATCACCGACCTCTTCCTCGACGGATTCCGGGTCGGCGCGAAGGTGCGGCGCGCGACGATGGTGCGCGAGCCCTCGGCGCCCGTGCGCCTCGAGGCGTTCGAGGACGTGTGGCTCGACGAGGTCGACGCGGTCCTCGTCCGCAAGGACCCGCCCTTCGACGCGAACTACCTGTGGGCGACGCAGCTGCTCGAGCACGTCCGCGGCAAGACGCTCGTGGTCAACGACCCGCGGGCGCTGCGCGACGCGAACGAGAAGCTCTACGCGACGAACTTTCCGGCGGTCATGCCGGAGACCCTCGTGTCCAACGACAAGGCGCGGATCCGCGCCTTTCTCGCCCGGGTGGGCGGCAAGGCGGTGCTCAAGCCCCTCAGCGGCGCAGGCGGCGAGAGCGTGTTCTTGATGCAGGAGGGGGACCTCAACGTGAACGCCATCATCGAGGCGGTCACCCAGGACGGGCGGCGCATCGCGATGGCGCAGGTCTTCCTCCCCGAGGTCGTGCAGGGCGACAAGCGCATCCTGCTCCTCGACGGCGAGCCGCTCGGCGCGATCCTCCGGGTGCCGCAGCAGGGCGACGTGCGCAGCAACATCCACGTCGGCGGCACCGTCGAGCCGACCGTGCTCGACGACCACGACCGCCGGATCGTCGCCGAGGTCGGGCCGCGGTGCCGCGCCGACGGCCTCTTCTTCGTGGGGCTCGACGTCATCGGCGGACGGCTCACCGAGGTGAACGTCACGAGCCCGACCGGGATCCAGCAGATGTCCCGGCTCTCCGGGCTCAACCTCAGCGCGACGGTGATCGAGTGGATCGAGCGGCGCGTGGCGGCGAAGGCGTTCTGAGCCCGGGGTCCAGCCCGGCGCGCGAGGCCGCCCGGGCCGGGACGCCGATCCAGGAGGGCGCGGTGCCCCGACACCGGGCGCTGTTGATCGGATGGCTGGGGTCGACGCCCCGGCACCTCCGGCCGCTCGCCCGGCACCTCGAGGCCCGCGGCGCGGACGTCTCCGTGCGTGTGCCCGACACGCTGCGGGCGATGGCCACGCCCGGCGGCTGGGCCCGGCAGGGGCGCGCCATCGCCGCCCAGCTCGCCGAGGCGCACGCGGCCGACCCGCGTCCGTGGTTCCTGCACGCGTCGTCGAACGCGGGCTTCTGGAGCGCGGCCGCGCTCTTCGACGCGCTCGATCCTTCGGTCCGCGCCGCGCATCGCGGCTCGATCCTCGACAGCGCGCCCGGCTTTCCGGACCGCGTCTCGCCGCGGTTCACCGCCCGCTTCGCGGGCCGCGCGATGCTGCCGGGATTGCTCGCCGCGCTCGGTCAGCCCCCGGCCCACACCCACCGGTGGCTGACGCCCCCGGTCTCCGCGCTGCTCGGGGCCTGGCACGTGCTCGCCCCGCGGCAGGTGCGCTTCATGGAGTCGAGCCTCGCGCGGATGCGGGCGGCGCACACCGACGCGCCGCTGCTGCTGCTGCACGGAGACGCCGACGCGCTCGTGCTGCCGGAATACGTCGAGGCCTTCCATCGCGCGTGCCTCGCCGAGGGCCTCCGCGCCGAGCGGGTGACGGTCCCCGGCGCCACCCACGTCCGGCTCCTCGTGGCGCACCGCGCGGGGTACCTCGAGGCGGTCGACGGATTCGTGAGGCGCGCCTTGCCGCCTGGGTGACGGGCGTCGGTCTGGTCGCCGTCCGTGACGCGCCGCCGGACCTGGGCGCAGGCGCCCCGGGCGCGGACGTTTGACAGACGGGCACGACGTTGGGTACGCCGGGTCTTCCGGAGGTCCCCTTGTCCATTCGTCGTGCCTCGGTCTCGCTGGTCGCTCTGCTGCTCGCGTGTGGTCCGCAAGCGGCCGCTGGTCCGGCCTATCCTCACGTGAATCTCGCAGGCGGCGTTCGCCGCGTCCGGACGCTCACGGATCTCGAGGAGGTGCGCGACGTCGCGGTCGGCGTGGAGCAGACGTACGTCGCCACCGACGACGGTCTCTTCGTGTTTCCCGCCGACGGTGTGGCCGCGCCGACCCGCCTCGGGCGTGCCGAGGGCCTCCCGAGCGAGGACGTCCAGGCCGTCGCCCTCGAGCCCGACGGCGCAGCGCTCGTGGCGACCGCAGGGGGCCTGGTGTCGGTGCGCGGCACGACCGCGACGGCGGTCGCAGGCGTGCCTCCGAGCGCGCGCGTGACAGACCTCGTCGTCCAGCCCGATGGGCGGGCGTGGCTCTGCTCGCTCTCCGGCCTCGTGCGGCGAGACGCCGGCGCGTGGGCCCGCTTCGGCGATCCCTTCCAGTGCACCACCCTCGCGCCGACCCCCGAAGGTCAGCTGTGGGTGGGCACGACCGGCGGCATCCTCTTCATCGACGGTGACGTCGTCCGCGAGCACCCCGTCGGCGGCGGCCTCCCGGAGAACTACGTGCGCTCGATAGCCCCAGTCCTGCCGGGCCAGATCCTCGCGCTCCTGCAGGGGCCGCAGCGCGCGCAGCTCGGCTTCTGGGACGGGACCTCCTGGTACGGCTACGTGCTGCCCGAGGTGGACGAGCCCCTCGCGGGCCTCGTGATGCGTGAGGGGCTCGACGCGACGCTCGTCACCCGCGACCGCGCGTTCTCGATCGCCCCGACGGGCGTGGGGCTCGCGTTCCGGGCGATCCACGCGCAGACCGGCAACGTCCGCTCGTTCCGCGCCGCGACCACGACGGACGCGACGCCGCCCGCGGAGGTCGACGTCGCACGGGCCCTGCGACCTTCGGTGCCGTTCATGAACGGCCAGGGCAACCCGGCGCGCGCGCCTTCGCTGGTCGCGGTGCCGGTGCCGGTCGTGCTGCCGAGCGGCATGTACCGGACCTCGCAGAGCGGCCCCCACGCGCTGCTCGCCGTGGGCAACGGCGGCCTCGTCGAGCTCGGGCGGCGCGAGGTCACCCGCACCCTTCGGACCCGCACGCTGGTGCCGGCCGAAGACCTGCAGCTCGCGATCGAGACCCGCGGCGGCATCTGGGTGCGCAGCCGCGACGGCGACATCGCCAAGTGGGTCGATGGCCGCCTCCGCCGGCTCGCGCTCCCCGACGAGATCGCGCCGCAGGCCATCACCTCCGGTCCGCGCGGCGCGTACCTCGCAGCCCTCACGCGGGGCACGCGCGAGGTGCGCATCTTCGCGAGCGAGAGCGAAGGCTGGCGCCCGCTGGTGCAGCGGACGCTCGACCTGCCCGTCGCCGGCATCTCGTTCATGGGCATCGCGCCCGGCGGAACGATCTGGCTCGGCCTCCTGGTCGAGCGCCCCGAGGGCGGCGTGCGTCCGCGGGGTGTGGCGGTCCTCGATCCGTCCTCCGAGGCCGTGGTCTACCACCACCGCGAGGCCCCGCAGGGACAGGGGCTCCGGATGCCCGACGAGGTCTCGGCGATCACCTTCGACGGCGCGGGCAACGCGTGGCTCGCCGCGCTGAGCGGGGCCATCCGGGTCGAGGAATTCCAGGCGATCGTGTTCGACGAGACCCGCGGCGTGCGCGGTGAGGTCGTCACCGACGTGGTCTCGGGCGAAGGTCGGATGTGGATCGCGGCGGCCGAGGGCCTCGGTTCCTACGCCGAGCGGCAGTTCGACTTCTTCCAGCCTCCGATCGTTCGTCAGCATCGCCCGCTCGCCCTGGCGACGGACGCCACGGGGCATCTCTGGGCGGCCGGCGCGCTCGGTCTCTTGCAGCACGATGGCACCGCGTGGACGCACTACGGCGTCGCGGAAGGGCTCCCGACCGAGTCCCTCCGGGACGTGGAGATCGACGGGGACGGCCGCGTGTGGCTGCTCTCCGAGGACGCCGTCCTCGTGCTCGAAGCGCCGTGAACCTCAGCGCGCGGACGCCGGAGGGTCCCCGGCGTCCGCCCCGCGCGTGGGGGCCTCGATGTGCACCAGCGAATTCATGGCGAGCCAACCCGCCGCGAGGAGGAGGGCCGCGGCCAGGGCGACCAGGACGGGCCACGTGGACCCCAGCCGTCCCGACTTCTCCGAGAACCGGTCCCGATAGAAGCGTCCCCGCGATCGTCGCCGCAGCCTCGATTGCACCAGGGGCAACAGATCGGGCGCGGGCGTGGTCTCCTCGGCGTGTCCGAGCGCCGCCACCCCGGAGAGCATCGCGCGGAACGCGTCGAATTCCTCCCGCAGGCCCTCGTCCGCGGCGAGCGCGCGCTCGAACGCGTCGCGCTGGGCTGCGTCGAGCGTGCCCTCGATGGCCTCGCCGAAGACGTCCCGCGCCTCGTCGCCCGTCATGTGCCCGTTCCCTTCCTGGCGCTCGGTGTCGTGGTCGCGGGCCCGGCCTCGCGGCGCACGGCGGTGGCCTTTTGAACCGCGGTGGCCTTCTGAACCGCCGTCGCTTTTTGAACCGCCTTGGCGAGCGCCAGGCGGGCCCGGTGCAGGCGGCTCTTCACCGTCCCTTCGACCAGGCCCGTGATCTCCTGGATCTCCTCGTAGCTGAGGTTCTCCACGTCGCGCAGGATGACCAGCGCGCGCTGGTCCTCGTCGAGCTCGGCGATGGCCGCCCGCACGATCGCCTCGACCTGGTTCGCCTCGGCCTGCTGGTCGGGCCGGGCGATCTGCCCGGACGCGCCCGACGCCGTGGCCTCGAGGGCGTCGTGCTCGGACAGCTCGTCGAACTCGCGCTTCTTGCCGCGCCCTCGACGGTCGAGATGCTTGATGCGGTTCTTGCAGTGGTTCGTGGCGACCCGGTAGATCCAGGTCGAGAGCTTGCTGTCGCCGCGGAACCCGTCGATCGACTTGAAGATCGTGATGAAGACGTCCTGCGCGACATCCTCGGCCTCGGCGCGGTCGCCGAGCATCCGCAGCAAGAGCCGGAACACGCGGGCCTGGTAGAGCCGCACGACCTCGTTGAACGCCGCCTCGTCGCGTCGTTTCAACCGCTCGATCAGGTCTTCTTCGTGGCCGTCGGACATCGGAACGTGGAAGCCCGCAGCCGAGGCTGCCTGCTCGATCGAGCGCGCTGAGTCCACCGATCCGAGACAACCGCGTCCGGCTCTGGTTCCGACAAAGGTAGCTGGAGGCGCGCCATGGCCTCAAGCTCCGCGCACCCATGCCCACGCGCGCCTTGCTCCTGGTCGATCACGGAAGCCGCGTGGCGGCGTCGAACGCCCAGCTCGTGGAGGTCGCGCGCCTGGTCGAGGCCGAGCTCGGGGACGGCACGCCCGTGGCGCACGCCCACATGGAGCTCGCCTCGCCGTCGATCGCCGAGGCCGTGTCGACGCTCGCCGCGCGCGGCGTCGAAGAGGTCGTCGTGGTCCCTTATTTTCTCGGCCCCGGACGGCATGCGACCGCCGACGTCCCCCGGCTCGCGCACGAGGCTTCCGAGGGTCACCCCGGCCTGCGGGTCCGCGTGGCGCCGCCGCTCGGCGTGCACCGCTTGCTCGCGCAGCTGGTGCTCGTCCGCAGCGAGGAGTGAGCCCCGAGCGCCGCGCGCGCGAGGCCGCGCCCCGGACGGCGCAGCACCTGCGACCCTCTCAGTGAACGAAGTAGCGGAACGACGCGAGCAGCCACGTGTCGTCGTCCCCGACGACCTGCTGACGCCACGAGAGGTCCACGCCGAGCTGCTCGTTCACGTACCCGAGCCCCGCGGTCACGTAGTGAAGGTCGCGCCCCGAGTCGAAGCTGTATCCCGCGCGGATCGGCACGCCCTGGACGAAGATCTCGACCGCGCCCCCGAGCAGGGCCTCGGGCCGCATGGCGCCGTCGGCCTCGTGGAACGTCGAGAGGTCGGCGAGGCCGTCCACCGCGAGGGTCACGACGGAGTCGATGGTGTAGCTGAGGCTGCCGCCGACCAGCCGCGGCACCAGGGGCGAGCCCACGTCGACCAGGTTGTAGCCCAAGGCCGCGATGTGCAGCCCGGCCACCGGCGTGACGCGGATCGCTCCGTCGATGTTGGCGCCTTCGGCGAAGGGCCCCCGGGTGTCCTCGGGCCGCTGGCCCTCGCGCGTGAACGTGACGTAGCGCCCGGTCACGCCGATCGAGAGCACGTCCCCGATCGGCACCGCGAGGGCGAGCCGCCCTTCCATCCCGGCGTGTCCGTCGTGTCCGTTGCCGAGCACGTACCGGTACGAGAAGCCCATCGCGACCGGCGCGCTGAACGAGTCGATGACCGACGCGCCGAACGTCGCGCGGCTGGTGCCCGGCTCGTACCCGAGCACGGTCTCGACGTGATAGAGGCGCCCGAGCGTGAGGCCGGCCGCGTTGTACTGCAGGGCCGAGGTCGACGCGGCCGAGGCCCGCGCGCCGAGGCCCATCGCGAGTCCCCGCGTTGTCTCGTAGGACTCGGCGACCGGCGGATCGACGGTGGTCTGCGCCCCCGCGGTCGGGACCGCGCAGAGCGCGCACGAGACCGCGCCGGCCAGCATCCGGAGGGCCTCGGTCCAGGCTGCGCGGGGTCGTGCGGAGGCTGCGCGGGGTCGTGCGGACGCGGCGTGGGGTCGAGCGGACGCCGCGCGGGGTCGTGCGGAGGCCGTGTCGTGCGGCGTCGTGTTCCGGAAGCCCATCGTCTCTCTCTCCCCGTGCACCGACCGGCGAGCCTGGATCCCCGGCCGCGCGAGAACACGGGGTAGCCGGGAATCGTTCCCCGGGCCAACAAAAGCGAGCCCGCTCATCCCGCGGCCCGCGGCCCGCGCCGCCGCCCCCTTCGGACCAAGGTCGCGCCCATCGTCAGCACCGCGGCCGTCACGACCCAGCCCAGCGCCCGCGCGCCCTTCGGCCGCCCCACCGCGCATCCGCCGACGAGTCCGTCGTCGCGTGGGAGGACGCTTGGCCCGCTGCCGACCCGGAAGCTGCCCGCCCACGCGTCGTCCCGTCCGGCGTCTGGCCAGGCGCTGACCCGCACCGGCCATCCGAACGGTGCGCCGCGGTGCGACAGGTGGCACTCGAGGCCTTCGGCCCCCGCCGCGCACAGATCGGCGCGATGGTCGCCGTCGAGATCGGCGAGCCGAAGCGTGCGGAAGCGGCCCTCCTGCGCCCATCCCGCGGCGTCGGAGAGCGCGGGGCCGCGCAGGCCGCGCGTGAAGCCCTCGCCGCTCCAGAGCATGCACCCCACGCCGTCCGGGCCGCGGACGCACACGTCGAGCCGTCCGTCGCCGTCCACGTCGCCCATGCGCAAGGTCGTGTGCACCGAGCGTGCGCTCCATGCGGCGTCGGCCACCAGGCGCCCGGCGCTGCGGCCGCGGCCGAACCCCGAGCCGGTCGAGAGGTGACAGACGAATCCGTCCGGGCCCCGGGCGCACAGGTCGGCGCGGTGGTCGCCGTCGACGTCGAGCGTGTGGATCGTGCTCCAGTACGCGAGCGCGCCCCATCCCGACGCATCGCTCCAGCGCGGGCCGACGAACCGCGCACCGAAGTGCGTTCCCTCGGAGCGGATGCACGTCACCCCCTCGGCGTCCCGTGCGCAGACGTCGTCGCGTCCGTCGCCGTCGACGTCTGCGAGCCGCAGCGTCCCGAAGTGTCGGACCTCGGAGAATCCGCCGGCATCCGACAGCGCGGGCAGCTCCACCCGCAGCCCATCGCGCGTCCGCACGCACGAGAGCCCGGAGCGTCCGCGCACGCACACCTCCCGCGCGCCGTCGCCGTCGAGGTCCCCGAGCGCGAGCAACCCGCCCGCGGGCGCGGGCGCGTCGAGCACGCGCGCGCCGAACCCCACCCCGGTCGAGCGCCAGCACCGCACGCGCTCACCGACGAGCGTGCACAGGTCGGCGCGTCCATCTCCGTCGACGTCGCCGAGCCGCAGCGACTCCGAGACGCCCGCGTCGGCCCATGCGACGCCCGCGGGGCCAGGGACGCGGACCTCGAAGCGGGGCGCGTCCGAGAGCACGCACGAGAAGCCGTCCCCGTCTCGCCCGCAGAGGTCGGCGCGGCCGTCGCCATCGAGGTCCGTGGGGTCCGACGCCCCCTGGCCCGTCGCGCCGACCTGGGCGGCCTCGAGCTCGCAGATGGAGGCCTCGTCGGTCGCGCCATCGCAGTCGTCGTCTCGCTCGTTGCATCGCTCCGGCCGCGGATCGACGGCCCCTTCGCAGGCCTGGAAGCCCCCGTTCTCGCAGCGCTCGGTGCCGGTGCTGCACTCGCCCACGTCGGTGCCGCACGCCCGCACGACCGCCTCGTCGATCCGGTCGTCGCAGTCCTGATCGATGAGGTCGCACGCCTCGGGGCGGCCCGGGGTGCGGCGGGCATCCTGGTCGTCGCAGTCGAGCCGCCGAGGCGATCCATCGCGGTCGTCGTCCGGCTCCGCGCATTCCATGCTCGGAAACTCGTAACGGCCGTAGCTTCCCTGGTCGCGCCACTGGGAGCGTCCGGTGCGGCTGCAAGGCCCAGCGTAGGGATCGCTGCGCGCGTAGTAGCCGGTGCCTGGAGGCCAGTACTGGAAGTGCAGGTGGTTGCCGGTCGAGCGGCCGCTCGAGCCGACGCGGCCGAGCAACTGTCCGCACGAGACCCGCTGACCGACCGACACCGCCACCGACCAGGTCTGCATGTGCAGATATTCCGTGGTGATTCCGTCGTCCTGCACGACGGTCACCATGTTCGTGCCCGAGCAGTCCCCGGTGCGGCAACCGTCCCAGTAGCCATCGGCGGTCCGGGTCACCACGCCGTTGGCCGCGGCGACGATCTCGCGGCCGTAGCCCATCGCGTAGTCGGTGCCGCCGTGCCC
>CAIKNO010000391.1 GCA_903828805.1 uncultured Sandaracinus sp.
CCCGGCCTTCCGCGTTTCCGGGGCGCTCCACTACGTCCAGGGCGACAAGCTCCAGCCGCAGCACACCCGGGAACTCGCCGAGCTCGTCGTGAAGCGGTCCCGCTACAAGGGCGCGCTCGACGACCTGCAGCAGTACGACACGTCGTACTCGATCCCCGGCGTCGGCCGCTACCGGGTCAACGTGTATCGGCAGCGCGGCTCCCTCGCGCTCGCGTTGCGCTCGATTCCGCTGAAGATCCCGACGTTCGAGGAGCTCGGCCTCCCCCCGGTCTTCGCCCAGCTGGCGGAGGTCGAGCGCGGGATGATCCTCGTGTGCGGGGCGGCGGGCAATGGGAAGTCGAGCACGCTCGCGTCGATGGTGGGGCACCTGAACCAGACGCAGCGCGTCCACGTCGTGACCATCGAGGACCCGATCGAATTCATCCACCAGGATTCCCTCGCCTCGATCTCCCAGCGCGAGATCGGACTCGACACTCCGGACTTCGCCAGCGCGCTGCGCGCAGCCCTGAGGCAGGACCCGGACGCCATCCTCGTGGGCGAGATCCGCGACGAGGAGACGATGGACATCGCCCTGAAGGCGAGCGAGACGGGGCACCTGCTCCTCTCGACGCTCCACACGCCGGACGTGCAACGAACGATGGGTCGCGTGCTGTCGCTCATGGGGACCAGCGAGACGAGCGAGACGCGCGAGCGCTTCGCCGACAACCTCAAGGCGATCATCGCGCAACGCCTGCTGCCGAACGCCGACGGCACGGGGCGCGTGCTCGCGATGGAGATCTTGATCGTCACCGGCACCGCCCGGGAGACCATCCGAAAGCCCGAGGGCAACCCGCCGCTCAAGGACATCATGGAGCGCGGCGTCCACCCCTACGGCATGCAGACGTTCGAGATGCACCTGCGCGAACTCGTGAAGCAGGGCCGCATCAGCGTCGAGCAGGCGCGCGCGTCGATGGGCTGACCGGCTCACCGAGTTCACCGTCGTGATCAAGTACCTCGGCTCCAAGCGACGCCTCTTGCCCGCGATCCTGGAGCAGGTGCGGGCGCTGCCCGACGTGCGGCGGGTGCTGGACGTGTTCTCCGGCACCTCGAGGGTGGGACACGCGCTCAAGGCCCACGGGTACGCGGTGGTCGCATGCGACCACAACGCGTACGCGGCGACGCTCGCTCGCTGCTACGTCGAAGCCGACCTCGACGACGTCCTCGCCGACGCCACGAGGTTGCTCGCAGAGTTCGCGCGCCTCCCGGGAAAGGCGGGCTACTTCACCGAGACGTTCTGCATCCAGAGCCGTTTCTTCCAGCCGCGAAATGGCGAGAAGGTCGATGCGATCCGCGAGGCCATCGCGGCCAAGGGACTGTCGCCCGAGCTCGAAGCCGTGGTGCTGACATCGCTCATGGAGGCCGCCGACCGCGTCGACTCCACGACCGGCGTCCAGATGGCGTACCTCAAGCAGTGGGCCCCGCGCGCGCACAACCCGCTGACCCTTCGGATGCCGGAGGTGCTGCCGCGCGCCGAGCATGGCCGAGGTCTCGCGGTGGAAGGCGACGCCCTCGACGCCGCCCGGGCGCATCGCGTCGATCTGGCGTACCTCGATCCCCCGTACAACCAGCACAAGTACCTCGGCAACTACCACGTCTGGGAGACGCTCGTGCGATGGGACCGCCCGGAGGTGTTCGGCACCGCCTGCAAGCGCGTCGACTGCCGGACACGGCGCAGCGATTTCAACTCACGCCCCAGGTTCATCGAGGCGTTCACGGCGCTCGTGTCGGCCGTCCAGGCGAGGTGGATGATCGTGTCGTTCAGCGACGAGGGATTCCTCGATCGCGCGGACGCGGAGCGGATCCTGGGCGCGCGGGGCCCGGTGCAGGTCTTCGAGCACGACTATCGACGGTACGTCGGCGCGCAGATCGGGATCCACAGCCCGACGGGCGAGAAGGTCGGGCGGGTGAGCCATCTGCGCAACACCGAGCGGCTCTACGTCGTCGGGCCGATGCCCGGTTGAACCGCACCGGGCGAAGACGTCAGCGCGCGGCCACCCGCTGGAGGCGGGGGCGCTCGACGAGCCAGTGCCGCAGCGCCTCCCGGGCGACGTAGCTCGCCTTGATGCGCCACTCCGGTCGGTTGATCACGAGCGAGGCCAGGGCGATCGTCGGATGGTCCGCGGGCGCGAAGCCGACCCACCACGTGTAGCCGCGGAACGGACGTTCGGCGCTGAGCGTCCCCGTCTTGCCCGCGATCTCGATGCCGGGCAGGAACGGGACGCCGCGCTCGTCGTGGAACGCACGCCGCGCCGTCCCGCGGGACACGGTGCGGCGCATCATCCGGTTCAGGGCCCGCGCCGTCCGTCGCGGGACCACTTGACGATGCGCCTCGGGCCGCTGTTCGTAGACCACGTGCCCCTCGGCATCGAGGACCGAGTCGACGATGCTCGCGCGGGGCATCGCCCCGTCGGCCGCGACGGTGGACGCGATCAGGGCCGCGTGGAGAGGGCTGAGGTGGGAATGCCAGAAGCCCGCCGAGGTGCGCGCGAACTCGAGTCGGTCGGCCGGGACCTCGACCGCGCCGGCCGTGGTCGGCACGTCGAACGGCAGCGGCTCTCCGAACCCGAACGCCGACACGTGGCGCGTCAGCGCCGCCGGTCCGAGGTGCGCGACCGAGAGCCGGGCGAAGACCGCATTGATCGAGCCCCCCATCGCCTCTTCGAGCGTCGCGCACACCGTGTCGCGGCGCGGGTCCGAGACGAGGTGATCGAGGGCCAACCGGCTCTCGCCGCCGTGATAGCAAACCCGCTGCTCGGGTCCGACGCCGGCCTCGAGCAACGCCGCGCCGGTGATGATCTTGAACACCGACGCGGCCGGGGCCGAGGCGTCCCGGACCAGATCGACCCCGCCGGGCTCGGCGCTCGAATGGCTCACGTAGGCCAGCACCCGGCCCGTCATCGGGTCCATCGCGACCAGCGCACCCCACGGCACTTCGTACTGATCGAAGATCGCCTCGACGTGGTGCTGCAGTCCGGGGTCGAGGGAAAGAATCGCCATCTGTCCCTGCTCGAGGTCGGCAATCACGGTGCCGTCCTCGACACGGTGGGAGCGAGGATCGAGCGTGCGAAGGGCGCGGGGCGCACGTCGCCGCGCGGCGTGGGCGTCGCCTTCGGCGTGCGACCTCGGCCCACCCTCCGGGTGGCCCGGACTCGACGACGTCCGGGGGACCGAACGTCCGAGCGCCAGCGCGGCGGGCCCCGCCGATCCTGCGCCCGCGTCGGGGCCGTCGGCCTCGACCAGCACTGGAATGGAGAGCGCGAGCGCTGCGAGCGCGACGAGCAGTCGGGCGGTCCGAGACCTCGGCATGCGTGGCAGGCTCGCCGCGGCATCGACGGCCGTCCACTATTCCGCAATCGGCTATTTCCTTGCGATCTGCCCGACCTCCGTGGAGGATCGAGGCTCGCATGGAAGACGATGGCACGACGCACCCCAGCAAGACCGTCGTCAGCCCGATGGCGCGCGGCGCGCGGGGCGGCGGGTCCCTCGGCGGGACGCCGGGGCAAGCATTCCTGATCACCATCTATGGCGAAGGACTCGGTCGCCGCTTCGCCCTCGGCACGACCAGCTGCGTGATCGGACGCTCGAGCAAGTGCGACATCCAGGTCGACGAGGAGAGCGTCTCTCGAAATCACGCGCGGATCGAACCCGTCGCGGCCGGCTACGAGATCCGCGACGGCGGCTCGACGAACGGGACCTTCGTGAACGACCAGATGGTGTCCGTCGCCACCTTGCGGGACGGGGACCAGGTGAAGGTCGGGCACGCGATCTTCAAGTTCATCGTGAGCGGCAACACCGAGGCCCAGTACCACGAGGAGATCTACCGCCTGATGACGGTGGATGGTCTGACGGAGCTGCACAACAAGCGGTTCTTCACCGAGGCCATCGACAAGGAGATCTCCCGCGCGCGGCGGTACGGCAGGAGCTTCGGGATCGTCGTGTTCGACATCGACCACTTCAAGCGCATCAACGACACGTACGGGCATCTCGCGGGCGACAGTGTGCTGCGCCAGCTCGGGGCGCTCGTCCGGGGCCGCGTTCGACGAGATGACGTCCCGGCGCGGATCGGCGGCGAAGAGTTCGCGGTCATCCTTCCGGAGATCAACCGCGAGGGCGCCCTCGCGTTCGCCGAGAAGCTGCGCGTCGCCGTCGCGGAGACCCCGTTTCGCTTCGAAGCCACCACCATCCCCGTGACCATCAGCATCGGGGTGGCCGAGTGGGCGGCGGCGATGGAGGACCCCACGGCCGTCGTCAAGATCGCCGACGAGAAGCTCTACGAGGCCAAGCGCGGGGGCCGAAACCGCGTCTGCGGCTAGAACGCGCTGTCTCCGCGCCCTTTCTCTGCTGCATCGCCGGCGCGCCGGTCGATGAGCGCGTCCCGTCACGACCTGGGTCGCGAGCAGCAACGCGGGCCCTCGAGGATGAACCCGTCCGAGGCTCAGCGGAGGACGGTCAGCCCGCGCTTGCCATCCTCGCGCGTGCGGACGAGGGACGCGCTCAGACCGTCGAGCACCGCGCTCCCGCCTTCGGCGAGGCGGCCGAAGGCGAGCACGCCCGTCGGGCATGCCTGCACGCAGGCGGAGCAGCGGACGCACTGCGGATCCGCCATCGGAGTCCCGCGCTGAGCGAACGCCATGACGTCGATGCCTTGATGGCAGACGCTCGTGCAGCGGCCGCACGAGATGCACTTCTTGGCGTCGGCGAAGATGCGGAAGAGGCCGAACGCACGGTGGTACACGTGCATGAGCGCGGCCAGGGGGCATGCGAAACGGCACCAGACGCGGCCGCTCATGCGCGTGTAGAGACCGACCCCGAGGATGCCGGCGAAGAGCAGATCGACGACGTGCACCCAGTCGAGCGAGACCCCGAGCACGGCAAACCCCGAGAGCGCCTGGCGTGCGCCGCGCATCGCCATCCGCGTCACGCCGACGTGGGGGAAGAGCCAGAACGACACCCGGGCGAGCAGCATCGCGAACGCCAGCCCGAGCAGGAGTTGACCGACCAGATTCAGGCGGTTCCACCCAGGCCCGTGCGGCATCTTCTCCCGCTCCGTGTCGCCCAGGGTCTCGGCCAGCGCGCCGCAGGAGCAGAGCCAGCCGCAGTACGCGCCCTTGCCCCATCGCCGCACGATCCACGGCAGGATCACGAACGTCTGGAGGCAGGACACCAAGAGCCAGACGCCCATCGGGCGCTCCGTGAACACGTTCCAGACGAAGAGCGGCCACGCGAGCACCAGCCCGAACGCGCGCCAGTACTCGCGCCCGTGCCCGTACGAGACCTCGGGAAACAGCGCGTCGGCGAGGGCCCGGCCGACCCCTGAATCGAAGAGCCCCGCGTGCCCGAGGAGGGGGAGCAACACGTACGGGAGCAAGAACAACGGACCCACCTGCACGACCGCGAGGGTGAGGGTCTGGAGCGACACGTACGGCGTCGCCCGTCGTCGCACGCGCGCCGCCCCGAAGCCGAGCACGGCGCTGCTGTAGGTCGCCGAGTACCAGAACCCTGGTTCGCGGAGCGACACCTGCAGAACCCGCATCGGACCGCTCGCCCCGGCCTCCGCCACCGTGAGGCCGAACGGGAACCACCCGCGCGCTTCGAAGGCCTGCGTCAGCACCCCGCCGCCCTTCCAGAGATAGACGAACGCGGCGAGCGCGAGGCACACGGCCGTCGTGAGCGTCGTGCCCCACGAGACGTCCCCGCGGATGGCGATCTCGCTGCGGCGAAGCAGCGCGAGCGGAGGCTCGCGGCCGAGCATCGTGAACACGACCTCCTGCGGCAGCGATTCGGTGCGGTCCCCGGTCGCCACCGCGATCGACCCCTCGCCGACGGCGGTCACGGTGGTCCCGAGCCGCAGCGTGAGGGTGCGATCACGCGCCGCGTGCTCGACCGCTTCGGCGTTCTCGTGCTTCGCCCGCGCGAGGTCGTGACCGCGGTGCACGAGCGTCACCCGAGCGCCCTCCGCGGCCAGCGCCAAGGCGGCCTCGCACGCCGAATCACCACCGCCGACGACGACCACGGCGCGCCCGCGGTACGCGGATGGGTCGAAGAGCCGGCTCATCACCTCGGGCCGGTCCCCGCCGGGCACGCCGAGACGGCGATGGTCTCCGCTCCGCCCCACCGCGAGAAGCACGCGCCGGGCACGCAGGCTCGGCCCCTCCTCGAGTCCCACGTCGAAGGCGTCGCCGCGACGGGTCACCCGCTCGACCCGCGCCGCACGGACCTCGATGGCATGGGCCTCGCGCTGGCCCTCGAGCTCCGCGAGGAGCTCCTCCTTCGAAGCCGCCGCGACCTGGACGGCACCCTCCGGGACCATCGCCCGCGGGTACGTGAAGATCGGCTTCCGGGCCGGGAAATCATGCACGGTCTCGAACGGTCGCGCCGCCTCGAGCAGCTCGAACGTGAGGCCACAGGCCCGCGCCTCCACCGCCGCCGCGAGCCCCGCCGCGCCCGCCCCGACGATGACGAGGTCGAGCGACTCGGGCCCCCGTGGGCCCGGCCCGAGCTCATCCCGAAACGCCCGCACGGAACGAACCGCGCCATCGAGCGCAAGCTTCAGCAGCGGCACCCCGGCGAGGTCACCCGCCAGCCGCAGCCCTGGGACGGAGGTCGCCCCGGCGTCGCCCACCACCGGCATCCGCTCCACCTGCCCCGCCGGCCAGCCGGTGTGCAGCCATCGTGCGTAACGCGCGAGCATGAACGAACTCCTTGCCAGCGCGGGCCGAGCCGCGCTCCACCGGCACGATGCACGATTCTCGGGCGCGGCGCCCGACAACATTCCACAGCTTCTAGGTCGTGTATAAGTGCGCGCATTTCGAGGCACTCGACCCGACGCAAGCCAAACCACACCCGCGCGATTGACAATTCATCGTGCCCACCCCCACAGTGCGCCATGGGCGAGGCGCTCCGAAGCGTTCCAGCGAACAGCCCCTCGGGCACGGGCGAGCGTCCGCCGGCCATCGATCTCGCGGCGGTCAACGCCGCGCTCGAAGGCGCCCGCGCGGAAGACATCGTCGAGTGGGGGCTCCGCACGTTCGGCGACTCGCTCGTGATGAGCTCGAGCTTCGGCGCGGAGAGCGCGCTGATGCTCCACCTCGTCAGTCGGGTCGCACCCGGGTTGCCGGTCATCTTCGTGGACACGGGATATCTGTTTCCCGAGACGTATCAGTTCGCCGAAGAGCTCACCCGGCGCTTCTCGCTGAGGCTCGAGGTCTACGCGCCGAGCCTCACCGCCGCGCGCCTCGAGGCGCTGCACGGGCGACTCTGGGCCGGGACCGAGGACGACCTCGAGGCGTATGGACGGATCACCAAGGTCGAGCCCATGGACCGCGCCCTGCGCGAGCTCGGCGCCCGGGCCTGGCTCGCCGGCCTGCGCCGCTCCCAGACGGAGTTTCGTTCCGGACTGCAGCACGTGACGCTTCAAGGCGGCATCTACAAGCTGCACCCGATCCTCGCGTGGAGCCGGGAAGACGTACAGCGCGCGATGGTCGAGCACGACCTGCCGTACCATCCGCTCTACCACTTCGGATACCGATCCATCGGAGACGTCCACTCGACGGCGCCGACGCAGCTCGGGCAGGACGAGCGAGACGGGCGCGCGCTGGGGATGAAACGCGAGTGCGGCATCCACTTGCCGCGCTCCCCGGAGGAGAACGCGTCGCTGCGTTCCTCGGGCCTCTGAGCGCGCTGCGACCGCCACGCGGAAGCTCGGCGGTCCATGCATCGACGACCCGGGCCGCAGCCGGGCTACGATGGCGCCCATGACCCTGTCGCCCGTCGATGAGCTCGCCCTCTTGCTCCGTCCCGCAGGCGCCGGCGTGCACCTCGTCTCCACCGGGCGCGCGGAGCAAGTACGCCTGCAAGAGCGCCTCTACGGCGTGTCGGGTGACCCGGCCATCCGCGAGGCGTTCCTCGGGCGACTCGCGCGGATCGCGGAGGCCCGCGTGGTGATCTTGGGCGTGCCGTCCGACGTCGGCGCCGGGTTCCGCCGCGGCGCCAATCTGGCACCGGGTGCCATTCGCGCCGCGCTCCTCGACCACGTCGAAGGCTGGTCGTCCTGGTGCGAGGCCGAGCGGGTCCTCGACCTCGGCGACGTGTTCGTGGTCCCCCAGCTGCTGCACGACGACATGCTGTCCGAAGCACAGCTGCGCGACACGCGGCGCGCGCTCTACCCCGGCGGGCACGTCCTGCCGGTCTCACCGTTGTCGATCGAGGAGCGCGCCCTCGAGCTCATCCTGAAGCTCGCCCCGAACGTTCGTCCCTTCGTGCTCGGTGGCGATCACTCGGTCGCCTGGCCGGTCGCGTCACAGCTCGCGAAGCATCACCCGGACCTCGGGATCGTTCAGCCGGATGCCCACACGGACCTGCTCCCGGACCGGCTCGGCATCCGTTACTGCTTCGCCACCTGGTCCTACCATGCGAACGAAGCCATCGGACGCCGGGGTCGTCTCGTGCAGGTGGGGATCCGGGCCTCGCGCTTCGACCGTGCCCACTGGGAGTCGACGCTCGGCGTGCGCCAGTTCTGGGCCGACGAGATCGTCTCCGACCCGGCTGCTGCGCTCGAGGCCATCGTGGCCCACGTGATCGGCACGGGCGTGTCGGGCGTGTACTTCTCGAACGACATCGACGGCACCGACCCGCGCCATGCGGCCTCCACCGGCACCCCCGAGCCCGGCGGCGTCGACCCCGACTTCCTCTGCGCGTTGATCACGCGGCTCGGCCGGGACGTGGGGCTCGTCGCAGGAGACCTGGTCGAAGTGGCCCCGCCTCTGGGCTCGGACGAAGACCGCGACACCACGCTCCGCACGGCGGTCCGTTACGTGAAGACCACCGTGGAGGCGATGCTCCGTTCATGACGGCGCCGCTCGTCTCGGTGCTGCTGCCCTACCGGGACGTCGAGACGACCATCGACGAGGCGCTCGACGGGGTCCTCGCCGAGCGTGGCGACGTGCTCGAACTCATCGCGATCGACGATGGGTCGGTCGACGGGAGCGCCGCACGGGTCGCCCACCGCGCCGCGCAGGACCGCCGCATCGTGGCCGTCGAAGGTCCAGGGCGCGGGATCGCCGCCGCGCTGCGCCTCGGCCTCGAGGTCGCGCGCGCGCCGGACTGGATCGCGCGGATGGACGGCGACGACGTCTGGGTGCCAGGACGGCTCGAGGCCCAGGTCGACGCGCTGAGAGCCCACCCATCGCTCGGCGCCGTCGGGACCTTGATCGAGGCCTTCCCTGACGAGGCCGTCGCAGGCGGCATGCGCCGCTACGTGGCCTGGCAGAACGCGCTCCGGACCCCCGACGACCACGTCCGCGACCTCTTCGTCGAGGCCCCCCTCTGCCACCCGTCCGTCATGCTGAGACGCCGCGCGCTCGTCGAGGTCGGGGGCTTCCGCGACGTCGATTGGCCCGAGGATTACGATCTGTGGATGCGCCTGCACGCGGCCGGGCACACCCTGGGGAAGGTCGACCTCGTCGGACTTCGGTGGCGGCAGCGCGAAGGGCGACTGACGTTCTCCGACCCCCGCTACGGTCTCGACCGACACCGTGCGATGAAGGCCCACTTCCTGGCCTCGTGGATCGGCGCACGCAGCGCGCATCGCCTCGTCGTGTGGGGCGCGGGACCGACCGGCCGAAGGTTCGCCCGGGCGCTGGAGGCCGAAGGTCGACGCGTGGGCGGCTGGGTCGACATCGACCCGCGAAAGGTCGGACGCCTCGCCCGGGGAGAGGCGATCGGGCCCCCCGAACAGATCGATCCAGGCCGCGATGCCGTGCTCGTGGCGCTCGGAAGCGAGGGCGCGAGGCTCCAGGTGCGCGCGCACCTCGAAGCGCACGGATGGGTCGAGGGCGACCACTTCCTGTGCGTCTCGTGAGAGACCACCGAGCGGATCAGGCGCCCTTCAGGCCCAGCTTGTCGAGGTCGTCACGGGTCAGGTTCATCAGGCGAAGCGTGACGTCGAAGCGCTGGTCCTCCCGGCGCTTGGACCCCGACGCCTTGCCGCGCAGCGAACGCATGACGCCGTCGACCTCGAGCTTGAACGCCATCGGAGCCCCGGGCGCGAACGGCTTGCCGACCGTGATCCTGAGCCATTCGCCCGCGAGGCTCAGGCCCTCGCCGGGGCCTGCGCCGTCGACCTCGACGCGTCCGAGCACGGGCCCCGAGCGACCGTCCGTGTTCATCGCCGACCTCGCCGCGCCTGCATGATCTCCCGCGCCTCCTTGAGGTCGACCTCGCGCTTGATCTTCTCGCGCTCGTCGCCTTCCTTCTTGCCCTTGCCGAGGCCCAGCTCGAGCTTCACGCGTCCGTTCTTGAAGTAGATCCGGAGCGGGACGAGCGAGTAGCCGCGCTGCGTGATGCGGCCCTTCCACTTCTCGATCTCGCGGGCATGCATCAGCAGCTTGCGAACCGCGCGAGGGTCGTGACCGAACGCCTGCGCAGGTCCGTAGGGGGCGATGTACATCGAGTAGAGGAACACCTCGTCGTTCACGATGCGCGCGAACGATCCGTCGAGGTCCGCCTTCCCTGCCCGGATGCTCTTCACCTCCGACCCCGTCAGGACGAGACCCGCCTCGAGGCGCTCCTCGATCTCGTAGCGCTGCGTCGCACGCGCGTTGCGACACACGAGCCGCTCGCCCTCCGCCGTCCCCTTCTTGCCCGACGCCATGAGGGCCTGTGGATAGCACCCGGCCGCACGGGCGCACGGTCACGCGTTATGGTCCCTCCGTGAAGAGGGTTGCCCGGATGCTCGCGTGGGCGCTGACGATCGGATGCGCGGGTCGTTCATCGTCCGGCCCCGATTACAGCGCCTGGCTGCGCGTGGGCGTCGACCCCATCGCCGAGGCCGACGCCGTGCTCTCAGCGCTCGAACGGGCTGGATATCGACGTTCTCGGCGGCTCGAGGCGCCCGCGTGGAGCGCGTTCGAGGCCCGCCGAGGCCCGCTCCGGGCCATCCGCGTCATCACGGCCCGGGGCGTGGCGCTCGCCCTGGATTCACACGAGCCCGACGGCCTCGTGCCGCGGCACGGCGCCATCTCGCTGGTGGCGCCGTCGTCCGCGGGGGCGCACGACGTCGACCGGGACGGTGCCGACGAGATCGTCATCGGAGCCGAGATCGAAGGTCGCACGTGCCTCTTGCCGTTCCGCGTGGACGCGGAGGGGGCCGTGAGCCCGCGCGCGCCCGACCTGCGGAGCCTGGGCCCGGACGTGTGCATCGAGGCCTTGCGCGACGTGGATGGACGAGGGGACGTCGAGGCTGTCGTCGTGCTGCGCGCGCCGTCCCTTCGCAGGGCGGCGATGCCGAGCGTGGAAGTTCCGCTGGAATTCGATCTCGAGGGCATCGCGCGGGTGGGAACGACCCCGGTCGGCCACCTGGAGAGCGAGCGGGCTCGGGCCGAAGAAGCCCTCCGCGTGGCCCTCGAGGCCCCCGATCCCGAGTCGATCTACGTGCTCGCCATCGAGGCAGCCCTGCGCGCGCGCGGTGCGGGTGCGTCCGCCGTGGAACAAGTCGAGGCGTTCGATCGCGCCCTCGCACGTGCGGTGATCCCCCGGGCGATGGTCGCCGACGTCGTGCGCGCCCGGACCACCGTCGAGGGCGGGTGGGTCACTCCTCCGAACCTGCCAGCGCCATGACGTGCACTTGATGCGCCCCTGCGGCGCGGAGCGCGCGAATGGCCTCCGCGAACGTCGCCCCCGTGGTCCTCACGTCATCGACGAGAAGCACGCGCGGCGCACCCACGGCCCGCGACGCGAAGCAACCACGCACGTTGATGGCCCGCTGCTGGGCGCCGAGACCGGCCTGCGGCCCGACGTCTCGGACGCGGCGCAGAGTGCCCACCTCGAGCGGCACCGCGAGGGTACGCGCCGCCGCCGCGGCGAGGTGCGCGGCCTGGTTGAAGCCCCGCGCCCGGAGGCGACGAGGATGAAGCGGGATCGGCATGACGAGGTCGACGTCCCCCGCCCACGGCTCCACCGCGGCCGCGAAGAGCGCCCCGAGCGGGCGCGCCCGCTCGCTCCGACCGCCGTACTTCCACGCACGGATGGCGTCGGCGAGCGGACCTCCGAACGCATAGGCCGCCCCACGCCGTCGCGCATCGGAAAGAGGCTCGAGCAGGGGCCGACATCCGCCGCAGAACCCCTCCTCGGAAGGGGCGAGGAGCAGCGAGCAGCCCGCACAGAGCGGCGGTGAGAGCACGTCGAGGAGTCCACGCCAGGCGGCCGCGAGCATGCGGACCCGCATCGACGTTCTCGATCGAGCGTTGCGAACACGGCCCCCCGTCGGGCCCCGTCCTCGCGACGCCGTGGTCGCACCGACGTCAGTGCGAGTACGGCTCGTTCCGGAGAATGGTGAAGGCCCGATAGATCTGCTCCGCGAGCACCAGCCTGGCGAGTCGATGGGGCAGGATCATGTCGCTCATCGAGAGCCGGAGGTCGGCGGACTGCGAGAGGCCCTTCGGCAACCCGTAGCTTCCGCCGATGCAGAACACGACCGCCGGCACGGCGCCGATCTCACACTGCTCGACCCACCGGGCGAACTTCTCGCTCGTCAACCGGGTGCCGTCCACCTCGAGCGCCACGACCCGTGCGCGGGCCGGGATCGCCTTGCGAAACTTGGCCTCCACGTCGGCGTCGGGGCCGTCGTCGAGCTCGACCTCCGACACCTTGGCGTAGCGCGAGATCCGCTGGACGTAGTCGTCGATCGCAGCCCGCAGACCGCGCTCCTTGACGCGGCCCACGGCCACGATCGCGACCTTCATCCGCGGGACCGGGGGTCGGTCGGCACCGGCAGACGGCCGGCGTCGATCCAGAGGGACTCGAGGTCGTAGAACCCTCGAACGTCCTGATGGAAGATGTGGACGATGACGTCGCCGAAGTCCATCAGGACCCAGGCGCCGCCCTCGGTGCCCTCGACACCGATGCAGCGCGAACCGGTCTTCTGCTGCACGTCCATGGCGATGCCGCGCGAGAGCGCGTTCACCTGCCGGTCGCTCGTGCCGCTCATGACGACGACGAAGTCTGCGTAGTCGACCTTCCCCGTCACGTCGATGATCTCGACGTTCACGGCCTTCTTGTCGAGGGCCGCTTCGGCGACCGCGAGCGCGACCTTCGCCGACTCGGACAGTTCGGCGGGCTTGCCGGTCGACGGATCCTTGCCGGCAGGATCGGCGACCTTCTTGATCGCAGCCGGCTTCTTCGCACCCGCCGCCGCCTTCGTGGAGGTCACGTTCTTCACCGTGCCGGCGGCGATCCGCTTCGACGGAGGCGCGGCCGCCACCCGCTCGGCAACCGCCGCGGGTGGCGCGGGCGCTCGTTCGACCGGCGCCTGCGGGCTCCGCGGTGCAGCCGCCATGGTCTTCTTGGTCGCGGTCTTCTTGGTCGCGGCCTTCTTCGCCGGCACCTTCTTGGTCGCCGCCTTCTTGGTCACGGCCTTCTTCGCCGGCGCCTTCTTGGTCGCGGCCTTCTTCGCGGGCGCCTTCTTGGTCGCCGCCTTCTTCGCCGGCGCCTTCTTGGTCACGGCCTTCTTCGCCGGCGCCTTCTTGGTCGCGGCCTTCTTCGCCGGCGCCTTCTTGGTCGCTGCC
>CAIKNO010000392.1 GCA_903828805.1 uncultured Sandaracinus sp.
AGCGATACGAGGCGACCTGCGACGACGAAAGCGACAACGACTGTGATGGCGCCAGCGATTGTGACGACTTCGACTGCGGACGCGCGCTGATCTGCTGCGTCGCCGGGGGCACCATCCTGAACGAGTCGTTCGAGACCTCGAGCTTCGATCCCATGCGCTGGGCCTCGCTCCCCGCGGGTCTGATGCCGACCGTCGCCCCCTCGGGTGGCAGCCTGAGCGTCCTGGGCGAGAGCGCCACGGGCCCCCGCGCGCTGCGCTTGCGGGCATGTCTGCCGATCGATCTGGGCGTGCGGATCGAAGGCACCGCGACCCTGCTCGGGGCACCGTGCACCGGGGACCCTGCGGCATGCGACGAGTACGTGCAGTTCGTGCTCACACCCGCCGTCGACGCGGTGCTCGGGTCGGCGCTGCTCGACGAGCTTGCGGTCCGCATCCGCCGCGACGGCTACGTAGAGCTCCGCCGCGCCGGACGCGCGATCAACTCGCGCATGCTGACCGGCGGCTCCGCTCCGATGCGCGTGTCGATCGAACTCTCCCCGGGACTCGACGAGTCGGGTCGCGCGTGGGTGTTCGGAACCGTGTCCGTCACGCAGACCGGGCCGGGGACGTGGCCCGCCGCGACCGCCATGCGGCTGATCCCGAGGGACGATCTCCTCGGCGCCGACGCCGGATGCGACCCGGTGCGCGGGCTCTTCCTCGCCCTCGAGGGCGTCGGCCAGAACATCGCGCTCGACACCGTCACCGTCGAGCGATTCGAGTGCGCGAACCCCGGGCACTTCGACCCCGTCACGCCGGCCGAGCCCATCGAGGCGGCGGCCGACGTGGGCGCGACGCCGGCCTGGACGGCTGGAGGCCTCGGCGCCCCCGCGCTCTCGAGCCATTTCCAGGGAATGGCGACGTCCGAGACCGATCGATGGACGCTGCTCTTCGATGGAGCGGACCGGGAGCGCACGGCCGAGCTCTTCGCCCCGATCGGCCTCTCGATAGGTCAAGCCCGACGGTCGGGAGACTGGACCACCGACGACTGGTCCGCGTGGCCCATGGAGTTCGGGGGGAACCCCGTGCTCGGGTGCACGTCGGGAATGCCTGCGAGTTGCGACATCCCTCCGAGCCACCGGGAGCCGTACCTTTCGATCCCGGTCGACGAATCGACGCGCGTGGTGCCGTCGACCACGACCCAAGGTCGGGTGGTTTACGCCGTCACGCACGACGGGGCTTCGTCACGGTTCGACCTGTGGGCGACGACCGAGGACCTGCGCAACGGCGCCGTGGACGCCACCAGCGTATTCCAGCTCCTCGCCCTCGAAGGCGAGACGAGCCCCGGCCTGCGCGTCGCTCCCTGCGATTCGATGCGAGAGCCCGTCTTGCTGCCTGCCCGCGATGGCGAGTTCGGCTCGCTCTTGCTCTTCGTCTGCGAGCATGACGGCGAAGCGAGCGATGTGCGGGCCGCCACGTTGTCGCCGACCACCTGGTCCGCGGTGGGCGTGACCCTGCTCGACGAGCCCGTCCTGACCGCCGCGCAGCTCGGCCCGAGCGCGACCGGCGGCATCCGAGCGCTCGATGGCGCGGTCTGGTTCCGGGACGACGGCACCGCCACCTATCGCGTCTGGCTCGTCACACGCGATCAGCGGCGTCGGAGCGTCCTCGCGTTCGCGGAGGGCACGGGCCCCGTCGGGGCCCTGCCCGCGTTGATCCCTTACGCCGCCAACCCCGTGCTCGCCGAGGACGACCCGCTGCTCGGAGACTGCGGCACGGCATGCGAGATCGACTCGGTCGCCGTCGCCCGCGCCGCGAACACCCCCAACGTCGTCCGCCTCCTGATCTCCCGGACGGTCGAGGATGCCACCGGGATCCGCCACCCGATCGTGCCGCTCGACCAGACCTGGCCGCTCGACCAGACCTGGCCGCGGTGACCTCGAGCGACCGGCCCCCGCTGGCACGGTCCGTGGTAGCTGGGAAGGGCCGGCCCACGACTGTGCCACTCTGAGCTTCGCCCGAGGTCCATGATGCCGAATCCCCGTCGCTCCTCGTCCATCGCCCTCGGACACGCCCTCCTCGCCGCGGGGGCGCTCGGCGCGCTCGTGAGCGCAGGATGCGGCGCCATCGACGGCGCCACCAATCGGACCTCGGCCGACGCCGAGGCGGGCGATGCCGACGCGGGCGACGCCGATGGCGGACCGAGTCTGGGGACGGACGGCGGCGGTCCGCCAGAATCCATGGACGCCGGGGCGGCGTCGCCACCCATGAACGACGAGGGGCCGACGCTCGACGGGACCGGGGCCCTCAGCACGGCGGACAGCTGCTTCGACCGTCTCGACAACGACCTCGCGGTGCAGGCGGACGCCGTGAGCGACGGCTTCGACTGCGCCGATCCCGGCTGCCAGCTCCCGTCGGTGCCGACCTGCTGCGTCGGCCGCAGCGCCGCCGACTGCTGCGAGAGCCAGCCCGACTGGTCGAAGGATTTCTCCTCGTGCGCCGCCCTCGGCCTCCGCACGGTCGACAGCTGCGCGACGGACGTGCGCCTGTTCGGCGGCACGGACGCGCGCCTCGGCGTCGGCGGACTCCTGGTGACCGGCACCGCTGCGAGCGACTCGGGCCTGCTCGTGCCGGGCGTGCTCGACCCGCGGACCGAGCGCCTGACCCTCACGGCGACGATGACGATGGGCCAGCCGCCCACGTCCGAGCAGGTGAACGCGATGTCGTTCGGCCTCCTGCCTGCCGGGACCGACCCTGCTCGCTCGAGCCGCGTCGGCGCGGCCCTCTCGGTCGTCGTCAGCCCCTCGCTCGACGAGGTCCGGCTCGTGGTCGGCGACGTCGTGGCGTGGCGGACCTCGCTGAGCGTGCTCGACAGTCGTGCGCGCGACCTGACGATGATGCCCGACGTGCCCCCGTCGCTCGCGTACGTCCTCGGCGTGCAGCCCGAGGGGACCGCGACCCTCGAAGTTCAAACCACCGCCGGCACCTCGCTCGCGAGCACGGGGCCCATCGCCTTCGTGGCCGAGTCCGCGGTGCAGGTCGCGGTGTGGGGCCGCTCGACGAACCCGGATCCGGGCGCGGCCGAGCG
>CAIKNO010000393.1 GCA_903828805.1 uncultured Sandaracinus sp.
CCGACGTGCGCCACATCGCCTACGGGGACCTCGACGCGCTCCGCGCGACGGTCGGGCCGCGCACCGCGGCCGTGTTCCTCGAGCCGATCCAGGCCGAGGGCGGCCTCATCGTCGGCGCCGACGCGTACCTGCAGGGCGCGCGCGAGATCTGCGACGCGGCGGGCGCGCTCCTGTTCTTCGACGAGGTGCAGACGGGCTACGGCCGCACCGGCAAGTTCCTCGCGCGCGAGTGGAGCGGGGTGCGCCCCGACGCGTGCTCGCTCGCGAAGGGCATCGCCGGCGGGGTGCCGCTCGCGGCCATCGTCGTCACCGAGAAGATGGCCCCCGGTCTGCCGGTCGGCTCCCACGGGTCGACCTACGGGGGCAATCCGCTCGCCTGCGCCGCCGGCCTCGCGGTGCTCCGCATCTTCGACGAGGAGCGCCTCGTGGAGAACGCTGAGGCGGTCGGCGCCGTGCTCGGCGCGCAGCTCGACGCGCTGGTCGCAGACCCCACGCTGCCGGCGGCCTTCGAGCACCGGGGGATGGGCCTGCTGCAGGGCGTGCGCGTGGCGCCCGGGGTCGATCCGATGGGGACGCTCGTGAAGATGCGCGAGCACGGGGTCCTGGCCTCGCTCGCGGGAGGGGACGTCATCCGCCTCGCGCCTCCTCTCAACATCACCCGCGCCGATGTCGACGAGGCCGTCGCGGGCCTCCGCAAGGCGCTCGCCGAGGCCCCCCTGCTGCCGCCCCCGGCCGCCACGTGAGCGCGTCCATGCCCCGTCATTTCCTGACGCTCTTCGATCTCGGCGCCGACGGTCTGCGCTCCGTGCTCGCGCGCGCCCACGTGCTCAAGCGGCTCCGCGGCACGCCCGAGCATCCGCGCCCTCTCCAGGGCAAGAGCGTCGCCATCGTCCTCGAGAAGGCCAGCACCCGCACGCGGGTCTCGTTCGAGGTCGGGGTCTTCGAGCTCGGCGGCTTGCCCGTGACGCTGCTGGCGAAGGACACCCAGCTCGGGCGGGGTGAGCCCCTCGAGGACACCGCCCGGATGCTGAGCGGCTTCGTGCACGCGGTGGTCTATCGAACCTTCGGTCACGAGAAGGTGCAGACGCTCGCCGAGCACGCCTCGATCCCCGTGATCAACGGGCTCTGCGATCGGTACCACCCCTGCCAGCTCCTGGCGGACCTACAGGCCGTGCAGGAGGACCTCGGCACCGAGGACCTGCGGGGGGTTCCGGTCGCGTGGATCGGCGACGGGAACAACGTCGCGCATTCGTGGATCAACGCCGCCGCGCTGACGGGCCTCGACCTTCGCCTGGCCTGCCCCGAGGGGTACCTGCCCGACGCGCAGGTCGTGGCGCGCGCGGAGGAGGTCGCGCGCCAGACCGGCCTCGGAGGGCGCATCACCGTGGTGCGAGATCCCGTGCAGGCTGCCCGCGGCGCGCGCGTCGTCACGACGGACGTGTGGGCGAGCATGGGGCAAGAAGCCGAGCATGCCGAGCGTGCGCGGGTGTTCGCGCCGTACCTCGTGGACGCGTCGCTCATGGCGCACGCCGACCCGCGGGCGATCTTCCTGCATTGCCTGCCGGCGCACCGTGGCGAAGAGGTCGCAGCGGAGGTCATCGACGGGCCCGCGTCGCGGGTCTGGGGCGAGGCCGAGAACCGCCTCCATGCGCAGAAGGCGCTGCTCGAGCATCTCCTCGGGTGAGCGCGGGATGTCGCCGGGGTGTCGGAACGGTGCCCCGGAACGGTGCCCCGGAACGGTGCCCCGGGTCCGCTCCCGTCATGCTAGCCTCCCTGACGCTTGACGACGTCAGGTGTCGGTCAGGTGACGCGGGGAGGGGGCCATTCGTCCGAGCATTCCTGAGATCGTCGTGGGCATCGATGCGGTGTCGCTTAGCCTGAACGCGACGGAGCGCGACGTGCTCGGGCGCATCGACGGGGTGGCGTCCCCGGAGCAGATCGCGCGCTCTCTCGGGCTGGACGCCGCGCGGGTGGAGCAGGCCATCGAACGGCTCGCGTCGAAAGGAGCGGTCACGCTCAAGGCCATCGAGCCGATGTGGGTCCGAGGGCTTGGTCGGGTCGGGGCCTCCGACCCTGGACTGGCCGGACCGGAGGACGCCCTCGATCCCGCGCCCGACATGCCGATCGAGCGTCGGGTCCAGATCGACCGATTGTTTCCTCTGCTGGGGATCGTCAGTCACTACGAGGTGCTCGGGGTCCCTCGCGACGCCGAGGCCGCGGCCATCCGGACGGCCTACTTCGAGCAGTCGAAGGCATTCCACCCAGACACGGTCTTCCGGAAGAACGTCGGTCCCTACCGGGCCCGGATGGAAGCGATCTTCAAGAGACTGACCGAGTCCTACGAGGTCCTGAGCAAGCGGAAGAGCCGCGCCGCGTACGACGCGACCCTCCCGTCGACGCCCGCGGGTCCTGCGTCGCCCCGCACAGAGGGATCGGCCGAGAGGTCGGCGCGCGCGCCTTCGGTGGCGCCTCCCGCGTCGTCGCGTGCGCCTTCGGTGGCGCCTCCCGCGTCGGCGCGTGCGCCCTCGGTGGCGCCTCCGCCGCCGCTTGAGCCTCCGATCAGCGCGGACCGCGCGCGCGCGGCCGAGCCCGTCGATGAGCCCGCCTCCGGCCCGGCACGGGCGAGTTCTCCGGTCGCGGTGGCCCGCGCCCGCGAGCTCGCCGCACGGCATCTCCGGGGGACAGGGGCGGCGCGCCCGCCCGCGAACGCGGTGACCGACGCTGCTCGGCGTCCCGACCCCGTGGTTCGGGACCAGCACGTCCGCGGCCTGGCCATGTCCCTGAGGGAGACGGCCGCGCAGACCGGCGGGCTCGATCCGATCGAGCGGCACGTCCTCGAGGGGCGCCGGCTGGAGGAGGCGGGCGACCTGGCAGGCGCGCTGCGCGAGATGCGGCTCGCCGCCCTCCGCGGACCCGACCGGCAGCACGTCCAGCTCCATCTGCAGCGGGTCGCCCGGAGCGCGGCGGTGGCGTTCGCCGACGTGCACCGGCAGCAGGCGGAGCAGGAGGAGCACCGCAAGATGTGGGCGGCGGCGGCCGTCAGCTGGGGCAAGGTCTGCGATGGCCGCCCCGACGAGCCCGAGGCCCACGTGCGCGCGGCGGCGGCCCTGGTCGAGGCGTCGGGCGATCTCCACGCGGCGCAGCGCCTCGCGCGGCGGGCGTGCGAGCTGAGGGACGACGTCGCCTCGCGTCGCACGCTGGCCCGGGTCTACATGGCCGCGGGGCTGACCCTCAACGCGCGTCGAGAACTCGAGCGCGCACGAACGCTGGACCCGTCGGACCGGATCACGGAGACTCTCCTGCGCGAACTCAAGGTGTGACTGGACGGGACACGGCCGCGCGGCGACGGGCTGTCGGGTCCCTCGACGAACGGGGCATGATGGAGAAGGTGATCGGGATCGATCTGGGCACGTTCAACTCGTGCGTCGCGGTCGGCGAGGGTGGAACCCCGGTGGTCATCGCGAACCGGGGCGGCTACAAGGTCACGCCGTCGATGGTGGCGATCACCGAGGCCGGAAAGCGACTGGTCGGGCACATCGCCAAGCGCCAGGCCGTGACGAACGCCGAGAACACGGTCTATGCCGCCAAGCGTCTGATCGGGCGCAAGTTCCGGAGCCCGCAGGTCGAGGCCGTGATGGGCAACGTGCCCTACCGGATCGTGGAGGGGCCGCACGAGGACGTGCGCATCCAGATCCGCGACAAGGTCCACTCGGTCCCCGAGATCTCCTCGATGTTGCTGCAGGAGATGAAGGCCGTCGCCGAGGACTACCTCGGCCACGCGGTCGACAAGGCGGTGGTCACGGTCCCGGCGTACTTCAACGACGGACAGCGGCAGGCGACGCGCGACGCTGGAGCCATCGCGGGGCTCGACGTCATCCGCATCATCAACGAGCCGACGGCCGCGGCCCTCGCCTACGGGTTCGGCAAGAACATCGACCGCCGCGTGGCGGTGTACGACCTCGGCGGCGGCACCTTCGACATCTCGTTGATGGAAGTGTCCAGCCAGGGCGTGTTCAAGGTCATCTCGACGTCGGGCGACACGATGCTCGGGGGCGAGGATTTCGATCAGCGGATCATCGACTGGCTCGTCGAGGGCTTCAAGTCGGAGCACGACATCGACCTGCGGCAGGACCGGATGGCGTTGCAGCGCCTGAAGGACGCGGCCGAGAAGGCCAAGTGCGAGCTCTCGATGGTGACCGAGACCGAGGTGAACCTGCCGTTCATCATCTCGAGCGCGCGCTCCGAGGCGCTGCACCTCCAGCGACAGTTCACGCGCTCGCAGCTCGAGCTCATCACCGCCGACCTCGTCGAGCGGACCATCGCCATCTGCGCGCAGACGCTCGAGGACGCGGGACTCGAGAAGGAAGAGATCGAGGACATCATCCTGGTCGGCGGGATGACGCGCATGCCGAGCGTGCAGCGGGCCGTCGCGAAGTTCTATGGCCGCGAGCCCTGCAAGGGCGTGCACCCTGACGAGGTCGTGGCGCTCGGTGCCGCGATCCAGGGGGCCGCGCTGCTCGACGACGGGGCGGAGATGATCCTGCTCGACGTCACGCCGCACACGCTCGGGATCATGGTCCACGGCGGGACGTTCGAGGAGGTGATCCCCCAGAACAGCACCGTCCCCACCTCGCGCAGCAAGGTCTTCACGACCGTCCGCGATGGCCAGACGACCGTGAAGATCCTCATCATGCAGGGCGAGCACGAGCGCGGTCGGGAGAACGTGCTGCTCGGCGAGTTCCAGCTCACGGGGTTGCGCTCGGCGGCGGCCGGCGTCGTCGAGGTCGAGGTCACGTTCGACATCAACGCCGACGGCATCGTCAGCGTGCAGGCCAAGGACCTCGACACCGGCAAGGAGCAGTCGATCACGGTGACCGCGTCCTCGGACCTCACGAAGGACGAGATCGACATCATGGTCGACGACGCGCAGTCGCATGCGATCGCGCGCCGCGAAGACGAAGAACTCCAGGTGGCCCGCCAGGAAGTCGAGACGCTGCTGGCGGACATCGCGAAGCTCTTCCCGAAGGTCGAGGAGATGGTCGCGGGATCCGACTTCGGTCGCGATGCCATCGACAAGGCTCGCACGGTGGTCGACAGGGCCAAGGGCCTGATGACGACGGGCGACACGCAGGTGCTGCGCGAGCAGATCGAGGGCCTGGCCCGCACCCAGCGGATGTTCAAGGGCGTGGTCGGGCGGGTCGGCTGACGCGCGACGACAGGCGCGGCACCCCGCGTGGCGTGGGTTCGTCGGATCGGGAAAGGTCGGTGTGGCGTGTCCACGGGAGGCTCGGGCTCGGACGGGGAAGGGGAGGGCAGCCGCCGCCCACCGGGCACGGCGCGGCTCTCGAGCACCCGCCGTTTCGCCCCGACGGGCAGCGCGCGAACGTCGTCGTCCACGCCGCTCGCGCTGGAGTTCGAGGGCCCCCCGCTCGCCCTGCCGGGAGAGGTCGACGCGCGGTCGGCAGGGGCGGGCCTCGGCGCGGAGGCTCCTCACGCGCCCGACGGCTTGGCGGCCCGTCCGGTGGCCGTGCCTGGGTCGATGGCTGGACCGTCCGCGCTACGAAGCAGCGACGGCTGGGCCCGCATGCGTGAGGCCGAGGCGCCGGCGCGTCCTCGCTCCACGAGACCGCCCCCGGGCGCGCGCGACGAGGCGCTCGGCCTCGTCCGCAAGCGCGCACGGCGTTCGTCGGCCCCGGGGGCCGACCTGTCGGCGGAGATGTCGGGGCGATTCGCGCTCGGGGATTTCTCCGGGGCGCTGCGCGCCGCCGAGCTCGTCCTTGGCCGCGACGCCTCGGACGTCGAGGCGGCGAGGACGGCCGCCGAGAGCCGGGAGCGCCTGACCTCCATCTACCGCGCGCGGCTCGGTGTCCTCTTCGGTGCACCGCCGGAAGCGCTCGCCCAGCGCGTGCCGGTCGTCGTGGTCCCCCCGCACGAGGTGCGCTGGCTCGGGCTCGATCACCGGCAGGGCTTCGTGCTGTCGCGCATCGACGGGGAGTCGACCCTCGAGGTCCTCGCGGACGTCGCCGGCGTGCCCGCCCTCGAGCTGCTCCGCGTCCTCGTCGAACTCGGCGACCTCGGCGCGGTGGACCTCGTCGTTCGTTGACGCGTGACCCGCCTCGACGAACTACACGCCGACGGATGCCGCCCTCGCTTGCGGTGTCGGACGCGGCTCGCTAGGCTCGGCCCCTCGCGGTGATTGCGGTTCGAGATCGAAGCTCGACCGTGCGCGCCCGGAACGTGACCCGTGCTCGACTCGCCTGAAGGCCCAGCGCTCGCTCTGACCGTTCTCGTCCTCTCCGCGCTCGTCGGCGCGGTGACCTCGGCGTTGACGGTCGTCATGACGGCCCTCCCCGAGGAGCTGCTGATGGCGGTGCGTGACGAGGGCGGGCGCGACGCCGTGATCGCCTCGCGGGTGCTGGTCGATCGGACGGTGCTCAGGGCCCGGCTGCTGGTCGGTCGGGTCCTCAGCGTGACCGCGTTGACTCTGGCGACCGCGCATCTGCTGCGCGGGATGCTCACGGGGGCGCTGGGCGTGCTCGTCATCGCCGCGGTCGCGCTCCTCTACGCGTTGCTCGCGAAGGTGGCGCAGACGGTCGCGCGGAGCCGAGCCCGGTCCTACGGCCTGCGCTTCCTGCGCTGGGCGAGGCCGATCGAGCTGCTGTTCGCGCCGTTCGCATGGCCGCTTCACGTGGTCGCCGCGCTCGTCGAGCGCCTGTTGCCTGCGAACGACGCCGAGGTCGAGCCGGAGATCGCGGCGCGGGAGGTCGAGCACATCATCGAGCGGCGTGAGGAGGATGGGACCCTCCCCGAGGAGCACGCCCAGCTCCTGCTGCGGGTGCTCGAGTTCGAGGACACCGTCGCCCGCGAGGTCATGGTGCCCCGCACCCGCATGGTCGCGGTCGATCTCGCGATGCCGAGCGACGCCATCATCGCCCGCGTCGTCGAGGAGGGCCACAGCCGCTATCCGGTGTACCGGGGGCGTGTCGACCACATCGAGGGCATCCTCCACGCCAAGGATCTGTTCCGAGCGATCCGTGATGCGGGGACGAAGCCGGTGGACCCCGCGGTGCTCGTTCGCAAGCCCGTGCTCTACGTCGCGGAGTCGCAGCGCATCGGCGCCCTCCTGCGCGAGATGCAGAGCAAGCGTCAGCACCTCGCGGTGGTGGTCGACGAGTTCGGTGGCACGGCCGGCGTCGTCACGCTCGAGGACATCCTCGAGGAGATCGTCGGCGAGATCCAGGACGAGCACGACGCGGAGGAGACCCTCGTGACGGAGATCGCGCCCGGCGTGTTCCTCGCCGATGCCCGCATCTCGGTGCACGACCTCGCGCAGATTCTCGGGACGCCGCTCGCGGGCGTGGCCGAGGATGCGGAGGTGGACTCGCTCGGCGGCCTCGTGGTGGATCTCGCCGGCAAGGTGCCGGAGCCGGGCGCGCGCCTGAGCGTCGCCGGGCTCGACTTCGTCGTGCGGGAGGCCGACGAGAAGCACGTCACGCGGGTCGAGATCCGTCGGCGCGACGAGGGCGCGGTGACCTCGCCGGAGGGGGCGGCCTGAAGGGTCCGCCCCCGCTCGCCGACGCGCTGCGCGGGCTGCTCGTCGGTCGGACCCGGGTGCTCTGGGTGGGGCTCGATCCCGTGGCCCTCGACGCCGCGGCGGAGCCTGGTGCCGTGCGGACGGAGCTCGACGCGCAGCCGGTCCTCGACGGTTTCGACGCGGTCGTGCTGGGCCCGACGAAGGGCGCGCTGGAGGATGGGTTGCCTGCGCTGCGCGCCCGCCTGCGACCGGGGGGAATGTTCGCGCTCGTCGTCGCGACGACGCGCACGGGCCTCGGAGGGGCCGTGCAGCGTGCGCTGGCCGCGTTCGATCCGAGCCTGCGCCCACGGCCGCTCGAGGACGTGTGCGGTGCGTTGCTCACGCTCGGCTGCTCGACCCTCGCGGTGATCCCGCTGCCGGGACTCCGCGGCGACGTGCTCGTGCACGGGCGGCTGCCCGGCCCCTGACGCGCGGCGCCC
>CAIKNO010000394.1 GCA_903828805.1 uncultured Sandaracinus sp.
GAGCTCGGGGCCGGCGTGCTGCTGCCCGAGCAGCCGGCGAGCGCGAGGCCGAGGCCCGCGGCGAGGAGGGCTCGATGGGTCATCGAGGCCAGAGACTAGGGCAGCGCTGCGCGCCCGACAACCGCACCGAATCCGCACGCCCGGCGGCCGACGGCGCGACGACCGTGACCTGGTCCGTGACGGGTCAACGCCCCTTCGCGAGGGTCGTCATGGCGATGCTCCTGCGGCTCGATCGCAGGGTCGAGAGGCCGCGCGACGGCGTGCACGCAGGTGATCGACGGGGGCGCGCCTTCGCAGGCGGCGCAGCGCCACGAGCACGAGCATCCCCCCGAGCCCCAACGGCGGGGCGCTCGAGCGCGGGGCGGCGCGGCACGCACAGCCGCCGACCAGCGGGCTCGCACGCTCGCCGACGCTCCCGTCCACGGGGCGCGCACCGTCGACGAGGTCGCCCGCGTCCTGTCGCGGGGCGCCGGCATCCGAGGGGCCGGGTTGTGGGTCTTCGACGCAGCGCGCACGGCCGGAGACTTCGCCCGTGCAGCCCTCGACGCACGTCCGCTCCGTGTACGCGCCGAGGGCACACACGCCGAGGGTCGTCGCGTCCCGACAGAACGCGCCGTCCTCCGCCCCGAGCTCGGCGTTGCACAGGAAGTGGACGCAGTGGGCCTGCGCGGACGGGCCGGCCTCGCTGCACGTCGCCCCGAACACGCCGCAGTCGCCCTCGCTGAAGCGCCCGAGTTCGCAGGTCCCGATGCGCGTGGCGTCGAGGCAGAAGCTGCCCTGCTCGCCGCCGTCGAGGTTCATGGTGCAGGAGGGGTGCACGCAGTGGGCGAGGCCCCCGGCCGTCGAGCAGGCCGCGCCGAACGCGCCGCAGTCGCCGGCAAGCACGGGCGCGCCGTCGCTGCACGAGGTCCCGACGCTGCCCTCGCAGGCCTGGAAATTCCGGTCGCCGCGGCAGAGCGGGTCGACGTAGTCCGGGCAGTGCGGGGCTGCGCCCGCGCCGGCGGCGAAGAACGCGAGGTGGTTGCCCACGGTGCGCTCCGCGCCATCGGAGGGGCGGTTCATCACGGCGCCGTTCACGACCATGGTCGCGCTGCCGCCGCCATCGAGCGCGACCGCGTCGTACGCGCCCTCGAGGGCCATGACGAACGCGAGCTCCTCGCAGGTCATCCCCGCGGCGCCGCTGCGCCGGCCATCGACGACCATCGCGAGGAGGGTGCGGTGATCCTCGGTGATCCCGAGCACGGTGCGCGGGTTGCGGTTCGTGCAGAGGGGGTCGCCGGGGCTGCCGACGACCGCGCCGTGGTTCAGCAGCGTCGGGTGCCCGCTCACGACCTCGCGCGCCCACGGCGGGGTCGGGCCTTCGAGGTCGTGGGGCGGGAACTCCACGTGGGCCGAGCCGAACGAGATGGGCGCGACGTACGTGTGGTTGCGCCCGCCCCACACCCAGCCGTCGTGGGCCGCGGGGCCGTCGGTCATGAACGAGCCGTCGAGGTTGAAGAAGTCCCCGTTGATCGCGGCCTGCGCGCCGACGTCCGACGCGAAGCGACGGACCGTGCGCCCGCGCTCACCCTCCGCGGTGCCTCGCAAGGCGACGCCGGGCGCGCACAGGTCGAGGCGAAGGATCCACAGATCCTGCCCGCCCTCGACGTGGTGCTTCAACGTGCCGCCGGGGAAGGGCGTCGTGATCTCGTCGTAGGCGCGCGCCGGCCCGGCGACGAGCAGCGTGGCGGCGACGAGCAGAGCGGACGCGCGCATGACGCGATGGTGCCGCAAGAGCGGCGCGACGTCTCGGGGCATGCGCCCGTGGTGCGCCGGTGGGGCGACGCCGAGGCGGCCTCGGACCGCGTCCGCGGGTGCCCCGCAGACCTCGAGCCCGAGGCCCGGAAACGCGAGGGCGCGGCCGGGGCCGGGGCGGCGGTCCCGGCGGACGGAGCCGCGGCCTCGCCGGGGGCGATGTAGCCCATGAGGCGCTGGCCCACGAGCAAGCGCCTCGCGTCGTCCCCGAGCTCGACGACGACCTCGAGGACCTTCGTGTCGATGCGCTCGGTCGGCTCGTCGGTCCGGAGGTTCTTGCGCCCCATCCGGCGTCCGATCTGCACGACCCGCCCCTCGAAGCGTCGATCGGCGAAGGCGTCGACCTCGATGAGCGCCCGCGCGCCGGGCTGCACCCGCGCGACGTCCCGCTCGTCCACGTCGATGCGGGCCCGGAGGGTGCGCGTGTCGCCGAGCACCACGAGCGGCTCCTGCCCTCCGGGCTGGACGTACTCGCCGATGCGGTAGTGGATCTCGAGCACCTCCCCGTCGATCGGGGCGACGATGCGGAGCCGCTCGAGCGCCGCCCGCGCCTGCTCCCTGCGGGCCACCGACGACTCGTACTGGGCCTGGGCGACCGTCACGTCCTCGCGGCGGCCGCTCTGGCCCGCGCGCGCCCTCGACACCGCGGTCAGCGCCGAGAGCCGCTCGGCATCGGCCTGACGCCGCGCCCGATCGACCTCGTCCACCGTCACGCCCCCGCCCCGCGCGGCGGTCTCGAGCCGCGTCAGCACCGCCGCCGAGCTGGACGCCCGCGTCTGGGCCGCCTCCGCGTCCGTCCGCAGCGCGTCGAGGTCCTCGGGGCGCACGCCTCCCCGCGCGCGGGCCAGCTGCGCCTGCGCGACCGTGACCTCCGCCTCCGCCGCCCGGAGCGCGGCCTGCTCGGGTCCGCTCTCGAGCTCGACGAGCACGGTGCCCGCGGTGACGAACTGACCTTCCTCGACGAGGATCGCGGCGATCCGCCCCGGCACGGCAGGCGCGAGCCGCGACTCCGGGGCGGCCGGCTCGACCAGGCCCAGGCCCCCGATCCAGTCGCCCTCGGGCCGGTCGAGGCGCGGCGCCTCGAGCTGCTGTCCGGGCGGAATCTCGACCCGTTCGGCCCGCACCTCGTCCACCGGGCGCGGTGCGGTGGCCGGGCCCGCGAGCGCGGTGCGCACGACGACGACGGAGAGCCCTGCGACGAGGGCGATGAGCGCGAGGGTGCGCGCGCGGCGGAGAGCGTTCTTCATGGATGGGCCTCGTTCGAGATGCGGCCGTCTTCGATGTGCACGATGCGGTCGGCGAGATGGAAGATCCGGTTGTCGTGGGTGACGACGACGACGGTGTGGCCGCCCTCCGTCGCCATCTGCTTGAGGAGCTCGGTCACCGAGAGACCGGTCGTGGCGTCGAGGCTCGCGGTCGGTTCGTCGGCGAGGATGATCGGCGGGTTGCCGGAGACGGCGCGCGCGACGGCGACCCGCTGCCGCTGACCGCCGGAGAGTTCGCTCGGCTTGCGGTCGAGCTTGTCGCCGAGGCCGACGCGGTGCAGCAGGCTCTCCGCCTCGCGGGACGCCGCGGACGGCGACCACCCACGCATGCGCATCGGGAGCGCGACGTTCTCGCGCGCATCGAGGGAGGCGACGAGGTTGTGACCCTGGAAGATGAAGCCGATGTACTCGAGGCGGAGCCGAGGCAGATCCCGCTCCTTCTTCGACGCGAGCTCCTCGTCGAAGAGCCGCACCGAGCCCTCGCTGGGCGTCAGCACGCAGCCGAGGATCGAGAGCAGCGTCGTCTTGCCGCTGCCCGAGGGCCCGTTGAGCATCACGAATTCGCCCTGGTGGGCGTGGAAGTCCACGCCCCGGAGCGCGTGGACCGCGACGTTGCCGGTGCCGTACGTCTTGCTGACGCCGCGGGCCTCGACCGTCACGGGGAGCGCGGATCCCAGAGGGTTCGAGGGCGCGCCGCTCATCGGAACACCATCCCCGGCTCGACGTTCCGGACCCGCACGAGCGCCAGCGTCGAGGCCACGACACAGAGCGCGGCCATGAAGAAATACGAGCCGAACCACATCCACGGCGGCAGCACGAGGCTCAGGTTCGCCGAGCGTATGCCCTCGGCCATCCGCGTCACCAGGAAGAGCCCGAACGTGGTGCCGAGGAAGGCGTAGAGCAGCGACTGCATCCAGAGCAGGCACGCGAGGTTCCAGTTGCTGCACCCCATCGCCTTGAGCGTCCCGAACTCGCGCACGTTGTCGACGACCGCCGAGAACATCGAGAGCGCGACGATCACGAACCCGACGATGACGGCGAACGCGGTCGACGTGCCGAACGAGATGCCGAGCTGCGCGGCGAGGAGGTACATCACGATCGAGCGCGAGAACTCCCGGGCCGTGACGACGCGCGTCGCGGGGAGCCTCGCCTGGAGCGCGTCTCGCACCGCTTCCGGCGTCTGCCCGGGCTCGATGCCGACCAGCACGTAGCTCGTCTGGTCGGAGGCGATGCGAAGGATGCTGCGGGCGGTGTCGTATTCGGAGAACGCGTAGGGCGGGCCGAAGGGCGACAGGCCCCACGTGAAGCCTCCGACGACCACACGGTGCCCCGACAGCTCGCGCACGCTGCGGCGGTTCACGCCCCCGAGCTTCGTGCGCTGGGCGTCCTCGAAGAACACCACGTCGGGCTGCATCAGCTCGACCGGGTCGCCCGCCACGAGGTTCCACGGGCCCCCGGCGCGGCGCGGCAAGCGCGTGCCGAGCAGCGTGACGGGCTCGTTGCCGCCGTCGGGCCGGCGCATGATCGCGGTGCCGTAGGCCAGCGGCTCGGCCCACGCGACGCCCGGCGCGGTCCGCGCCTGCGAGAGCGCGGAGATCGAGATGGGCGAGCCGCCCGCGAGGGTCTGCGTGCTCGGCGGCAGGACCCACACGTCCGCGCCCGCGTGGTCGACGAGCATCGTGTTCTTGTCGAGCAGCGCGAAGAGCACGCCGATCTGCTGGTTCACCAGCACGACCGCGAAGACGACCCCGAGCAGGGTCCCCATGAGCTTGAAACGATCGTGGAACATCATGCGGACGCCGAGCAGCGCCATCAGTCGGAAGCGCCCTCCCCCGCCGCGCACCGCCTTGCGGGGCCTGGGGCGCGCGGCCGCGCCTCCGAGCGCGCCTCCGTCCTCGACGCCGCGGCTCACGACGCACCTCCGAGACGGGGCGCGCGGCCCGCCCGCACGCGGAGCGTCAACCTCGCCACCCGCAGCGCGGCGTCCGCCTGGATCCGCACGACCTCGGCCGCGAACACGTCGCGCTCCGCCTGGCTGACCTCGAGCTGGGTGCCGGTGCCGGCCTCGAAGCGTGCGCGCGCCACCTCGGCGGCGCGCTGGCTGGCGACCTGCGCGGCGCGGGCCGATCGCGCGCGCACGACGAGCGAGACCACCCGGTGCCACGCCTCGTGGATCGCCGTCTCGGCGGCGCGCTCCGCGCGGGCGAGCCGTGCGCGGGCCGCGGCGAGCTGGTGGTCGCGGGTGCCGATGGCCGCGGGACGGGCGAAGTCGAGCGTCCAGCCCGCCGACACGCCGAGCGCCCAGGCCGACGCCTGGCCGTTGAACCCGGTCGCGTTCGTGAGCCGCTCGCTCGCCGAGGCCGACAGCGTCGGCAAGAGCGCCTGCCACGCGCCATCACGGGCGCGGTCCGCGGCGCGAACCTCCGCCTCGGCGGCACGGACGGCCGGCATGGACGCCGCCGACGCCATCCAGTTGGAGAGAGGCGCCTCGGCGTCGAGCGGATCTTCGAGCGGCACCCGCTGCGACGACGCGTCGAGCCCGCTGGCCGCGAAGAGTTGCCGGGCCGCGAGCGCCTCGGAGAGCTCGCCCTCGGCCACGCTCTGGCGGGCCCGCTCCGCGTCGGCGGTCGCGCGCTGGCGATCGAGCTCGGTCGCGAGGCCCGCATCGGTGCGGGACGCGACGACGGCGAGGGACTCCTCGGAGGTCGCGAGCGCGCGGCGGGCGGCGTCCGCCACGGCCCGGGCCTCGACCAGGGCGTGGTAGGCCTGGATCACCCGGACCTGCACCTCGAGCACGCTCTCGCGAAGGCGTTGCCCCGACGCCTCCGCGCCGTCCTCCGCGCCGAAGAAGCTCGACCACGCCGCCACGTCCACGACGGGCACCGTGAGCGCAAGACGCCCCTCCACCTGATCGAAGGGCGTGATCACGGCCTGCACCGAGGTGGCGCCCATGGGGACGTTCACGACCGCCTCGAACTGGTTGCGGGTGTAGGCCGCCGTCACCCCGAGGCTCGGCAGCAGGCGGGCGCGCGCCTCGTCCACCTGGCTGCGTGACGTCTGCTCCGCGGCCTCGGCTTCGACGAGCTCGAGCGCCCCTCCGTCCTCCGCCGCGCGCAGGAATTCTTCGAGGGGCTGCTGCGCTCGGGCCGGAGTGGCCCCGAGCACCGTGGCCATGGCCAGACACGACAAGGTACGGGTCATCGATTCCTCACGAGGGGTGCGCGGACGCGCCGGGGGCGGGTCGCCGAAGGCGCGGACGGTGACTCAGACGCGCGCGGACGCGCGGACGGTGACTCAGACGCGCGCGGACGCGCGGACGGTGACTCAGACGCGCGCGGACGCGCGGACGGTGACTCAGACGCGCGCGGACGCGCGGAC
>CAIKNO010000395.1 GCA_903828805.1 uncultured Sandaracinus sp.
GCCACCTCACCTCCACGTTCGGGGCATGCGGCGCCGGAGGAGGCTCCGAGGGGCTGCGACGCGGCCCCCGTCCCCCGCCCTCCGCCGAGGGCGCCGCACCCGCCCGCCGGGCCCCCATTCCGCCGCGACCGCGGACGCGCTCGGCGGGGGGAGCCGCGTCCGGCGTCCCGCCTCGAGCCACGACGCGCGCCCGTCCCCGTCTGCGTCCCGGCCCGTCCATGGACGACCTCCTGCGACCCCTTTCACCGGGGTCGCTCCTGGAGAATCCATGGTCACCCGAAGCCCTGGTGTCCAGCGCGAGAGTCGACCCTCGCCCACCCTCCGCGGCGCAACGACCTGGGTCGGCTTCGGCGGGCACGCCGCGGCAGGGGCCGCGCACTCACCCCGACGGCGAGCGGCGCGGCGCGGAGATCTGCGTCTGGTCTTCGTCGTCCCACCCCGGTCCGGCCAGGGCGCCTGCCCCCGGTTCACTCGATGGGCGCGGCTTCGGCGCCGACGGTCCGACGATCACGCCGTCGAGCGAACGCGAACCGCTCGGCTCCGCCATCGAGCGGAGGGTCAGGTCATCGAACGGGTCGAAAGGGGCGGCAGCCGTCGCCGTCAACCCCGCCACCGGGACCACCGGCGGAAGCGGCCCCGTGAGCCCGGACGTCAGCGATTGGGACTCGAGATCGTCGCCCTCCTCGTCGAGGAAGATCGGGTACTCGTCGAGCTCCGGCGTCTCGAGCGGAACCGGCGCCGAGGTCCCGCGGCCCTCGAGCGCGCCCGAGACGTCTCGCAGCCGGAGTTGACGCGTCGCCGGGTCCGGCAGGCGGCCCACGACGCTCGGCTCCGGACCCGTCGGGAACTGACGGCGCAGCCAGGTCGAAAGGGCCGAGGTCGTCATGTACTGCTGGGCCGAATAGACGAACGCCTCGAGGTCGTCGTGCAACGCCTCGGCGGTCGGGTATCGTTCGTCGCGGTCTCGGGCGAGCGCCCGCTGCACGATGGCGTCGAGCTCGGGCGGGATGGCGGGGTCGAGCCCGACGAGCGACGGGACGACGCCCGCCTGCGCCTTGCGGACGGTCTCGGCGTCGTTCCGTCCCAGGAACAGTCGAGCGCCGGTCAGCATCTCCCAGAGCAAGATCCCGACGCTGTAGACGTCGCTCCGCAGGTCCAGGGCGAGCCCCCGAAACGCCTCGGGCGCCATGTAGGCGAGCTTGCCCTTGACCACGCCGCTGCGCGTCTGCGTGGCCCGACCAGCCGCCTTCGCGAGGCCGAAATCCGCCACCTTCACCTCCCCGTCGTAGGAGACGAGGACGTTCTGCGGAGTCACGTCCCGGTGCACCACGCCGAGCGGCATTCCCTGCGGGCCCGTCGCGAAGTGGGCGTGGTGAAGTCCCTCGCACACGCGCAACGCGACGTGCACGGCGACCTTGATCGGCATCCGCTGACCGGCCTGGTGCACCGCGTCCTGGATGGCCCGCAGGTCCTTGCCGTGAACGAATTCCATCGCGATGAAGTACTCGCCGTCGACCATCCCGAGGTCGAGCACCTGCACGATGTTCGGATGCTGCAACTGCACGGCGATCTTCGCCTCGTCGACGAACATCTGGACGAAGTCGATGTCGTCGGAGAGGTTCCGCAGGATCCGCTTGATCGCGACGGGCCGCTCGAACCCCTCCGCGCCCTTGGCCGTCGCGAAGAACACCTCCGCCATGCCGCCGACGCCGAGTCGCTCGAGCAAGACGTAGTGACCGCCCTCCACCGGATCACTCCGCGCGCAGGTAACCTCGCTCGATCAGAGCGAGCAGCAGCTTGTACGTGTCGAGGTCGCTCGCGAGGCTCCGGTTGAGCACGAGTTCGACCTGGCCGTGGTTGTGAGCCAGTTGCAACACATCGAGCTGCGCAGGCGTCAGATCCCGGATGGCAGGAACCATCGGGACCGGGAGCACGATGGCGCTCTTGAGCGCCGGCACGGCCGGGCCGAGGCGACGGACCTCGTCGATCTGACGCATCGTGTCCATCAGGATGCCCTCGGTGGACATCTCGATGCGCGCCGGGAACTCCCGCGGCGTCGCGGGTTCCATCTCGAACGAGCCGACCTCCCACGTCAGGATGCGCTGCGCCGACTTCATCGGGGCCACGTCCTCGTGATCGTTCACCACGGCGAAGACGACCTTCCCCTGCTCCAGGAAGATGCGCCCCACGTCCTGGCCGGACCGCACGGTCAGGATGCCGTTCTTCTTGCTCGCGCTGAACAGCTGGAGCAGGTCGGGCAGGGGGATCTCTTCGATCTGCCCCGTCATCGTGCGGACCTGCGAGGTCGTCGTCCTCGAAGGGGGCACCTCCTGCAGAATGGGCCGGACCTCGACCGGCCCGGAGATGGCGTCGGCGGCCACGAGCTTGATGATGCTCGTGCCGATCAGGATGCGATCTCCTTCGCGAAGCCGCGCGGACGCGACCTTCTCGCCGTTCACGAACGTCCCGTTCGTCGAGCCGAGATCCTCGATGGTGATCTGCTCGGCCGCCACGCTGAGCTTCGCGTGGCGCCTGGACACCATGTCCTCGACGAGGACCATGTCGAGCTCGGACGAACGGCCGATCACCAGGTCCTTGCCGGGCGCCAGGGAGAATTCGCCACCCTGGTACTTGCCCGAGATGAACCTCAAGGCGAAGGACCTCGCGGTCCTCAGCGGCGGGGGAAGCGAAGGCTTCGGGACACGCGGCTCCATCGCTCCGGACACCTTAGAACCACCGGAGTTCCCCGGTCAAGCGCGGTCGATGTTCCTTGACCGCGAACGAGGGCGGGCGGAACCCTTCCGGTCGGTGCGGCGTCTCCTTCCTCTTGCGGCCGCGTCACCGTGGCTCGCCTGGCTCTGCGCGGCCGTGTGCCTCGGTCGTGGCGCCCTCGCCGAGGCGCAGGTTCGAGACCCGCGCCTGTCATGGCGCACGATCGAGACGCCGCACTTCTCGATCCACTACCACACCCCGCTCGCGCACACGGCCCGGCGGGTCGCCGCCGTCGCCGAGCGAGCGCACGCGAGGCTCTCCACGTGGCTCGCGCACGAGCCCGACGCTCGGGTGCAGGTGGTCGTCACCGACGACTCCGACGACGCCAACGGGTCGGCCACCGCCCTCCCCTACGACACGCTGCGGGTCTACGCCCAGGCCCCCGACGACCTCTCGCCGCTCGCGGAGTACGACGACTGGCTGACGATGCTCGTCACGCACGAGCACACGCACATCGAGCACCTCGGACAGGCCGGCGGCGTGCCCGCCTTCGTCAACGCGCTGCTCGGCCGCGTCTACATGCCGAACCACATCCAGCCACGCTGGTTCCTCGAAGGCCTGGCGGTCCACGCGGAGAGCGAGTTCACGTCGGGTGGCCGCCTGCGCAGCAGCCAGTGGGACATGTACCTGCGGATGGATGCGCTCGAGGACCGCTTCTGGGACCTCGACCAGCTGTCCTCGACGGCGGACCGCTGGCCCCACGGCAACGCAGCCTACCTCTACGGGTCGTACTTCGTCCGCCACATCGCCGAGCATCATGGGCGCGAAGCGCTCGCCCGCATCGCACGCGAGTACAGCCGAGCGCCCGTCCCGTACGGGCTGAACCGTGTCGCCGCGCGTGCCACGGGCCAGGGCTTCATCGCGCTGTACGACGAGTTCCTGCGAGCGCGGCGCGCGCATGATCGCGCGGTGCTCGCGGAGGTCGACGCGCTCGGCCGGCGCGAAGGCACGCGGCTCACGCACCATGGGGAGCTCGCGCGTGCGCCCCGCTACCTGCCCGATGGGCGGTTGATCTACATGCGAGGAGACAACCGACAACGGAGCGTGATCGCGGTGGTCGACCCCCGAGATGGCCGCGCGCTCGAGACGCTGGCCCGCGTTCAGGCCGGTGGCGAGGCCAGCGCCGCGCCGGACGGTCGAAGCCTCGTGTTCTCGCGCACGGCCGCACACCGCGACGTGTATTTCTTCGCCGACCTCTTCCGTCGCCACCTCGAGGACGGCCACGAGGAGCGCCTGACGCACGGACTGAGGGCACGCGAGCCGGACGTGTCTCCGGACGGCGGACACGTCGTCTTCACGACCTCACGCGCCGGCACGACGCGGCTGATGATCGCCGAGCTTCGGGACATCGAAGGGACCATGCGTCCGCTGCTCGAGACCGAGCGCTTCGAGCAGGTGTACACGCCTCGGTTCTCGCCGGACGGGCGAACGGTCGCGGCGTCGGTGTGGCGGCGCGGCGGGTACCGCGACGTGGTGCTGATCGACCTCGACACCGGCCTCGCCTTCGATCTCACGCGCGACCGCGCGCAGGACACCGGCCCGGTGTTCTCGCCCGACGGAGCGCTCGTGTACTTCAGCTCGGACCGCACCGGGATCGCGAACGTCTATGCGTACCGTCGGGCCACGGGGGAGCTGCGTCAGATCACCAACGTGATCGCCGGCGCCTACCAGCCCGCCGTCTCGCCCGACGGAGCGCGGCTCGTCTACGTGGGATACACCTCGTTCGGATTCGATCTCTTCGCGATGGATCTCGAGGCGCAGGGCTTTCGCGCCGCCCCGACGTATGCGGACACGCGGCCCGCGAGCGCCGACGACACGGCCCTCTGGACCGCGTGGAGCGCGCCCTACGATCCGCTCCCCACGCTCTACCCGCGCTCCTACCAGGTCGACGTCACCCCCGACTCGTTCGGTCCGACGATCGGAGTCTCGGCCGCCGGGAGGGACGCCGCAGAGTTCCACGACTGGTCGGTTCGCCTCGGCGTCGGCCTCGTGCGTGGGAACCTGGCCGTGGACGCCGCCTACACCTACAGCGGCCTGCCGCTCGCGATCAGCGCGCGGGGGTTCCGCCACGTCCGACGCGCCGGTGGTCTCGAGCTCGCAGGCCGTCCCGAGCCGTGGATCCAGGAGTCGATGGGTGGCGAGGTCGGTGTCTCCTACGCGTTCCCACGCGCCTTCCGGCGCGATGCCCTCTCGCTCGCCTACGCCTTCACCTACACCCGCGCGGCCGAGCCGTTCTCGACCCGCGATCCCGACCCGAACGACGCGCCGCCCCAGCTGCCCGAGCGCGGGCGTTTCGCCACGCTGCGCTTCGGCTGGAGCCACTCGGACGCCGAGCGCTACCTCTACGACATCAGCCCCTCGAACGGCCGAACCATGGGTGCGAGCGCAGCGCTGTCCGAGCCCGCGCTGGGCAGCCAGTACCGCGTGCTGACGCTCGCCACGTCGCTCACGCAGTACGTCCCGCTGTGGGCCCACCATGTGCTCGCCCTGCGCTACGCCGCGGGCGTGAGTCTCGGGGACGGCGAACACCTGGGCGTGTTCCAGCTCGGAGGCTTCCCCCAGGTGTCGCTGGTGGAGGGCCTCGCCGATCCTGTGATCCTCGGGGGTCAGGCGCTGCGGGGCTATGCGGCCGGGGACCGGGCAGGCTCGCAGTTCCACCTCGTCCAGCTGGAATACCGATTCCCGATCGTCCGGCTCAACCGCGGCGTCCTCACGCTGCCGGTCTACCTCAACCGACTCTGGGCGACGGTCTTCGCCGATGCGGGCGATGCGTTCTCCTCGGCCATCGATCTCGCACGCTTCCGCGTGGGCGTGGGCGCGGAGCTCCACCTCGACTTCACGTTGTTCTACATCCTGCCGCTGAGCCTTCGCCTCGGGTACGGACGCGGCCTCGGCGAAGGCGGACTCGATCAGTTCTACGGACACCTCGGCGTCCCGTTCTGAGCGTGCCGGCGAGGCCTGCGCTAGGGTGCGCGCCGATGAAGCGCATCGCCCTCCTCGGTCATGGTCGATTCGGCGGCGCCCTCGCGGAGCTCATGGTGGACGCGGGCCTCGAGGTCCGCGCGCATGACCCCGGAGCGCCGATCCCCGACGCGCGTCGCGTCGACTCGCTCGCCGCCTTGGTCGAGGGCGCAGACGCCGTGCTCGTGTCGGTGCCCGTCGCGTCGATCCCCGCGGCGCTCGCGTCCCTGCGGCCGCTGCTCTCGGCCGACCAGCTCGTGCTCGACGTCGGGAGCGTGAAAGTGAATCCGGTCGCGGCGATGCGGGCCGCCCTCGGCACCGACATTCCCTGGATCGGCACGCATCCCCTCTTCGGCCCGGTCTCGCTCGCGCACGCCGAGCGCCCGCTTCGCGTCGTGATCTGCCCGAACCCCATGCACCCCGACGCGACGGCCCGCGCCCGCGCCCTCTACGAGCGCATCGGGTGCTGGACCCTCGAACAGGACGCCGCCTCCCACGACAAGGCGATGGCCGAGACCCACGCCCTCGCGTTCTTCGTCGCCAAGGGCATGCTGGACGCCGGCGTGAATCCTCGGGTGCCCAACGCCCCGCCCTCCTTCCAGGCGATGGCGCGGACCATCGAGGCGGTCCGCGGCGATGCCGGGCACCTGTTCGCCGCCATCCAGTCGGAGAACCCCTACTCCGCGGAGGCGCGCCGTCGCTTGCTCGACGCCCTCGGTGCGCTCGACGCGACGATCACGGCGCGCGGGACCCCCGGAGACCCGACGCGGGAGACCGCGCTCAGCATCCTCCCCGAGCCGCCTGCGCCCGCCCCCGCCGAGTTGACCGAAGCGAGGGATGCCATCGACGAGCTCGACCGCGAGCTGGTCGCGATGCTGGCGCGCCGCGCGGAGCTCAGCAAGCGGGCCCGGCTGGCCAAGGCCCGCGTGGGGCAGGGAGTCCACGACGCGGGACGCGAGGCGCAGGTCCTGACGGCGCGACGCGCGTGGGCCGCAGAGCACGACATCGACCTCGACAGCGTCGAGGATGTCTTCCGTGCGGTGCTGCGCTTCTCGCGCCGCGTGCAGGGTTGACGGCGCGCCCAGCCCGCCCTTCACGCGTCACGACCGGCCGTGGCGCGCGCCCCCGCGGGCCCGTCAGACGGTGAGGATGTCCTTCTCCTTCGCCGCCACGATCTCGTCGGCCTTGGACACGCCGTCCTTGACGACGTCCTCCATGGCCTTGCCAGCGCGCTCGACCTCGTCGGCGCTGGCCTCCCCGTCCTTCTCGATCTGGGCGAGCATGTCGCGGCACTCGTGCCGCGCCTTGCGGATGGCCACCTTGGAGTCCTCGAGGTGGCTGCGCGCGAGCTTGGCGAGCTCCTTGCGGCGCTGCTCGGTCAAGGCCGGCATCGGCAAGCGGATGATCTCGCCGTCGTTCATCGGCGTGATCCCGAGCGGACTCTCGACGATCGCCTTCTCGATCAGCCGCAGGGACGTGCGGTCCCACGGCTTCACCGTGAGCATGCGGGGCTCGGGCACGGACACGCTCGCCATCTGCGAGATCGGCGTCGGCGTGCCGTAGTAGTCCACTCGGATCGATTCGAGGATCTCGGGGTTCGCACGCCCGGTACGGATGCGGCTCATCTCACGGCGCAGCGCGTCGTGCGCCTTTCCGATCGAGCCCCGAAGTTCCTGCATCGTGTCGTCGATCATCGACATGGCATCTCACTCCCCTCGCGCGCCTGGCAGCCTCGGACGGCCGCGGCGCGCACGCATCATTCCTCGCCCGTCTCGGTCACCAGGGTCCCGACGTCTTCGCCGAGCAGCACGCGCTTGATGTTGCCGCGCTTGAGCAGCGCGAACACCCGGATCGGAAGCTTGTTCTCGCGGCAGAGCGAGATCGCCGTGGAATCCATCACGCCGATGCGGTCGCTCAGGCACCGATCGTAGGTCAGGCGGCGGTACATCACCGCATCGGGATGCTTCGCCGGGTCCCGATCGTAGACCCCCTCGACCTTCGTCGCCTTGCACAAGAGCTCGGCACCGATCTCCATGCTCCGCAGTGCGGCCGCGGTGTCGGTCGAGAAGAAGGGGTTGCCGGTGCCCGCCGCGAAGATGACGACCCGGCCCTTCTCGAGATGCCGGATCGCGCGCCGGCGGATGTACGGCTCGGCGACCTGCCGGATCTCGAGGGCGCTCAGGGCGCGCGTCGGGACCTTCAGCCGCTCCAGCGTGTCCTGCAACGCGAGGGTGTTGATCACCGTCGCGAGCATCCCCATGTAGTCCGCGGTCGCGCGGTCCATTCCCTGGGAGCTGCCGGCGAGGCCGCGGAAGATGTTGCCGCCGCCGATGACGACGGCGCACTCCGCCCCGAGGGCGTGGGCGTCGGCCACCTCGGAGGCCAGCACCTGCAGCGTGGCAGGGTCGATCCCGAAGCCGTTCTCCCCACCGGCGAGGGCCTCGCCAGAGAGCTTCAACATGACGCGTCGGTACCGGAGCGGGCTCATTCCCTCACCTCGTGACCGACGCGCTGCGGGTCGGTCGACATCTGGGTTCACCACCGGTGGCCCCGTCGCGAACGCACGCAAGGGAACCCACTCGACGAGCATGCCGGGGAGCGTGCGCTCCCCGGCACCGTCCGCATCACGCGCCTCGGAGCTGCTCCGCGACGTCAGCCGCGAGATCCGCGACCTTCTTCTCGATCCCCTCACCGAGCTCGAAGCGCACGAAGCGCCGCACGGAGATCTTCTCCCCGATCTTCGCGGTGAGCGCCTCGGCGACCGCCTTCACGGTCGCCTTGTCCTCGCGCGTGACGAGCTCCTGCTCGTCGAGGCAGACCTCGCTGAACCACTTGTCCAGCTTGCCCTCGAGGATCTTCGCGACGGCCGCCTCGGGACGCTTCTTCCCGGTCTTGGCTTCCTCTTCCTCGAGCTGGCCGCGGAAGATCACGAGCTGCTTGTCCTGCTCGGCCTGAGGGACCTCCTCCCGACGCACGAAGAGCGGCGCGCTCGACGCGATCTGGAGACCGACCTCGTCCACGAACGAACGGAACTCCTCGGCGCGCGCCACGAAATCCGTCTGGCAGTTCACTTCGGCGAGGACGCCGATCCTGCCGCTATGGATGTAGGAGTGGATCGTGCCCTCGGCCGCGATCGCGCCGGCCTTCTTCGCGGCCTTCGCGAGGCCCTTCTTCTGGATGATCTCGACCGCAGCATCCTCGTTGCCGTCGGCCTCGAGGAGCGCCTGCCGACAATCGTTCATGCCGGCGCTCGTGCGATCACGGAGCGACTTGACCTGCTGAGCGGTGACGTTCGCCATGGTTCAATCTCCTGGTCGATTGCGAGATCTGATCAGGCGTTGTCGCCGCCGGGGCGGGGCCCACGGCCACGACCGCCACGATCCGCGCCACCGCCGCCGGGACCCCGACGGGCGCGCTGGTAGTCCACCTCGACGCCGCGGCCGCCGCCGTCACCGCCCGAGCGCTCGCTGCTGCCGCCATCGCTGCCGCGGAACTCGCGACGGCGCTGCTGCCCCTCGATGCACGCGTCCGCGATCTTGCCCGTGAAGAGCTTGATCGAACGGATCGCATCGTCGTTCCCGGGGATGACGAAGTCGATCGTGTCGGGGTTGCAGTTCGTGTCGGTGATGGCGACGATCGGAATGTTGAGCTTCCGCGCCTCGCTCACCGCGATGTGCTCGTGGTGCGGATCGATGACGAAGAGCGCGGCGGGCACCGCGTTCATCATCTTGATGCCGCCGATGAACTTCTCGAGGCGCTCCTGCTCGCGCTTGAGCTTCATCTGCTCCTTCTTGAGCAGGTTCTCGGCCGAGCCGTCCTCGAACATGCGGTCGAGCTCGCGGAGACGCTCGATCGCCTTCTTCACCGTGGCGAAGTTGGTGAGCGTGCCGCCGAGCCAGCGGCCCGTGACGAAGAACTGTCCGGCCCGCGCGGCCTCTTCCTGGACCGTCTCCACCGCCTGGCGCTTCGTGCCGACGAAGAGCACGTGACCGCCTCGGCCGACCTGCTCGACGACGAAGTCGTGCGCGCGCTTGTAGAGGACCGCGGTCTGGTCCAGGTCGATGATGTGGATGCCGTTGCGGGCGCCGAAGATGAAGGGCTTCATCTTCGGGTTCCACCGACGCGTCTGGTGGCCGAAGTGGACACCCGCGTCGATGAGGGAACGGAGGCTCAGCGGAAGCTCGGACTTGTACTCGGTGGTCTGCGTGTCGGTCATGGGACTCTCCGGTTGGCTCCTCCACCTCCGCGCCGGGGCAACCTGCAAGAGCAGGCACCGGGCCCCCGCGTGATCCGCGTCGTCTCGCGGGCGCCCTTCCGAAGAACGGGGCCCTCGCGACTCCATGGGGAGGTGTGTGTGGTTTCGGGCTTCCTTGGGAAGTCCGGCGTCGCGAGGGAACCCTCGCAAAGCGGCGCGCGGTATACCATGACCGCGGCCGGCGTCCAACGCGCCGTTCGCCGCGCCCGGCCTCAGCGTCGCATCAACGTCACGCGGTCGGACACCGACACGCTTCCGTCCAGCACCCCCAGGATGCCGGCCTGCGTGTCCTCGAGGACGTGCCGGCGGACGAACGCCAGCACCAGCGCCCCGACGACCCGCGCTTGCTCACCCGGGGGATCGACCGCGCCGCAGCCGAGCGCGAAGAACTCGTGGCAGGCCCCGGCGATCTCCGCCCATGCGAAGTCGAGCCCCACCACGTCCGCGAACTGCTGGTCCGCGCCCACGGGGTTGGCACCGCCGCTCAGCGAGAACATGGGGATGGTCACGCTGCTCCAGCCGCTGGCGCCGAACCAATCCCTGGAGATCGCCCCTGCCATCGGGACGGATGCGATCATCCGCGGATCTCGGACGCCCGCGCGGAAGACCGCCAGCTCCTCCGCGGTGCATGGCGACGTCGCGCTGCAGCGCGACGAGGCGATCAGGTCCACGTCGAACGTGGCCCCCGAGCTGGCCCACACGGTGTGGGTGCCGAAGCTGTGGCCCACGAGCACGGTCCGGCGGGTCTCGATCCGCCCCGCCAACGGGTCCCCGACGTCGAGCTCGTCGAGCGCGTCGATCGCCTCCGAGACGTCCAGCGAACGTTCGTAGTACAGGGCGACCGGCCGCGGATCGACGTCGTTGGTCAGCGTGTTGCCGACGTGGTCGGGCGCGACGACGACCCAGCCGTGGGAGGCGAGGTGCCGGTGCAAGAAGTGCGCGGTGCCGCCGAACCCGCGGCTGCCGTGCGAGTACACGACCAGCGGGTAGAGACCGCCCTCGTGCGAAGGGGGTGCAGGGGGCGCGTTCGTGACGGCATCCCGGTCGCGGTACACGACGTAGGTCGGATGCTCGCCCGTCGTCGCGAACGTGGGGTACCAGACGTGGATGGGGATGGTGCGCGGCGCCGTCTGCCCGGCCGGAACGTACGTGTGCTCGAACGTCCGGTACCCGGCGTGGAACGGACCCGCCTCGCCCACGGCCCACGAGAGCGGGTCGCCGACGTCGGGCGGGGGACCGGCGTCGGCCGGAGCCGAGTCCGAAGCCCCCCCATCCGCCGCGGCATCGGCGTTCGGCGACGCTCCGCCATCGAGCGGCTCGGAGCCGCCCCCACCGCAGGCCGTCAGCATCAGCACCCAGAGTCCCACGACGTTCTTCACGTCGCGGAGCGTCCTCCGGCGACGCCACCCGGGTCAATGGGGTCGGGCCGTCGGCCCAATGGCCGTCGGCACCATGCCCGGGACTCCGCGCCGCGAGGACAGCGAACCGGGACTCAGCGCCGCGAGGACAGGAAGATGCGCAGCACGTACCAGAACAGCAACGCGATCGACGCGAAGAGCGCGAGGCTCGCGGCGACGTGCTGATCGGTTCGGTAGTGGTGCAGCACGTTCGAGGTGTGGAACAGCACGTAGCCGCCCGCGAGCACCACCATCGCGCCTGCGAAGAACACGCCGAGCGAGAAGCCGAAGAGCATGCTGCACACGGCGATGCCGAGGGCCCCGAGCCCCGCGACGCCGAGCACCCCGCGGAGGAACGAGAAGTCCTTCCGGGTCACGAACACGATGCCGGTCAGGCCCCCGAAGAGCATCAGCGTGACGAGCCCCGCCGCGGGGATGGCGCCGGGATCGACCCGCGACGCGAGCCACAGCAACGGCAGGAACACCAGCGCCTCGACGACGACGTAGAGCCCGAGACCCACGTACTGCAGCGCCGGACCGGCGTCGCTCCGGGCCCACCGGTCGGCGACCCAGCTCACCCCGATGAACGCGGCCATGACCACGAACATCCCGAGCCGCCCCGCACCGAACAGGGCCTGGGACACCGCGTCGGCGAGCCCGCTCGCGAAGAGCGCGCCCTCGAGGAACACGAACGCGAACACCGCCGCCACCAGATGGAGGTACGTCCGGACGATGAAGCCGGCGCGGGCGTCCACCGTGGCCCGGGCTGCGCTGAAGTTCCGGGAGCCGGCGTACTGAGGCTGGTATTGCATGAACGGAAGTCTCCTCTCGATCGCAGGTTGCGGCCAGTCTTCGAGCGGCGGCCGACCTTCGTCAAGCCGACGACACCCACCGAAGCACCCCTGTTCCAAGCCGACAGCGATTCCATCCCGCACTTGCCCAACCCCTCCTGCGGTGTCACACGGGGCCGCTGAGCTGAATGTCTGCCCGCGAGATCATCGTCCTCGGCACGTCGAGCCAGGTGCCCACCCGCTACCGGAACCACAATGGGTACCTGCTCCGCTGGGACGACGAGGGCCTGCTCTTCGATCCCGGCGAGGGCACGCAGAGGCAGATGATCTACGCCGAGGTCACGGTGACGCAGGTCACCAAGATCCTCGTGACGCACTTCCACGGGGACCACTGCCTCGGACTCGCTGGCCTGCACCAGCGGATCAGCCTCGACCGGGTGCCACACGAGATCTCCGTGCACTATCCCGCCTCGGGGCAGGTCTTCTACGAGCGGATGCGGCACGCGAGCATCTACCACGAGGTCGGGCGCGTCGCGCCGAAGCCGATCCGAAGCGAAGGCATCATTCACGCGGGCGAGAAGTTCGACATCCACGCCCGCCGCCTCGACCATGGCGTCGAGACCTTCGGCTACCGTCTGCAGGAGCACGATGGGCGCACGATGCTGCCGGAGAAGCTGGCCGAAGCGGGCGTTCGCGGCCCTGCGATCAAGGCGCTCATCCGGGACGGTTCGATCATGGTCGGGGACCGGCTCGTGCAACTGTCCGACGTGAGCCTCGAGAAGCCGGGCCAGAGCTTCGCCCTCGTGATGGACACGCGGATGTGCGACGCGGCCATCGAGCTCGCGCAGGGCGTGGACCTGCTCGTCTCGGAAGCGACGTATCTGTCGAGCGAGGAGCGCGAGGCGCGCGCGCACGGACACCTCACCGCCAAGCAGGCGGGCATCATCGCGCGCGAGGCCGGCGTGCGGCGCCTGGTGCTGACGCACTTCTCCCAGCGGTACGGGTCCACGAAGCCGTTCGTCGAAGAAGCGGCGAGCGTGTGGCCCGAAGGCGAGATCGTCGCCGTGCGCGACGGGGACCGGGTGGGCGTCCCGAAGCGGCACGGCAGCGAAGAGAGCGCATGAAGCGCTGACCCGCGCGCGCGTCGCACGGCAGCGGCAGAGGGCCGCTCGAGGCGCCAACCCCGCACGGTTCGCACGGCCGGGGCCGTATGGGCGCCTCAGAACACCGACCCCTCGGGGGTGCGGTCCTCCGAAGGCGGGCGGGCCTCATCGCCGGGGGTGTCGCCGGACGCACCCGCGGGGCTGACCGGGGTCGGCGAGACCGCAGGGGGCGCGTTCGGGCGGATCGTCAACTCCACCTCGAGGGTCTCCCCGGCGCGAACCGTCACGCGGGTCGAGGCCTCCTGGAAGAGCGGGTGCCACGCGGTGACCCGCACCTCTTGCCCCGCAGGGACGTGTTCGATGCGGAATCGCCCGTCGTCACCGCTCACGCCGTGGACCGGGTGGTAGAGCGTGAGGATCTCCATGCGCCCGCAAGCCGCCGCGAATCCGCATTGAACCGTTCGGATCCCGGCTTGATCGAGCACGACCTCCCTCGGCTCTTCGCGCATGAGCGCTTGAAGGATCGCGCCGCCGAGCTCGGGGAAGAACGGGTACGCGCCGTCGTTCACGACGCGGAGACGGTCTCCGACCGTCCCCACCACGGTCGAGGGCACCAGCCGGCAATCCCGGATGTGGACCTCGTGCAACGCCGGCTCCGCAGGCCGCTGCGGCCAGGAGCCCTCGTCGTCGCCGGTCACGACGACGGACAGGTTCCGGAGGCCTCCGCTGTCCGAAGCGACAGTGACCGGCGTCCGGTCCGCGGCCTGCGACGGTGTGCATTCGGGCGGAAGCTCGGGCCGCCCCGGCGGCGCGACCGTCGGCGACTCGGGCCAGCCCGGCAGGGACTCCCCTGCCGCCAGCCGCACGACCCCGATGATGGTCCCGGTGTCGACCCGCGCTTGCGTGCCGGACAGCTCCCCAGGACGTGCAGCAGGAGTCTCCGAGCACTCGCACCCCGCCGCGTAGAGGACGGCCAGCGGTGCGAGCCAAAGCGCCGTCCGGCGGTTCATGCGTCAGCCGAACGTGCGCGCGGCCTCGAGCGCGAACTCGAGGTACGCGTTGGGCGCCAGGCCCATCCGCAGCACGAAGTAGCCCGACAGAACCAGCGCCGACACCACGTAGAGCGAGCGCATAGGCACGGCCACCACCGCCCCGGGCTCCGGCTGCTTCATGAACAGGAAGACGAGAACGCGGAGGTAGTAGTAGGCGCCGACCGCGCTCGACAGCACCGCCACGAGCACCAGCCACAGCATCCCCGTGCCCATCTGCATGGCGGCCGAGAGCACGTAGTACTTGGCGAAGAATCCCGCCGTCGGAGGGAAGCCCATCAGGGACAAGATGCCGAGGACGAACGGAAGCGCGACCGCCGGATGGCGGCGTCCCAGACCCGCGAGGTCCTCGTAACTCACGGCCTCCTTGCCGTGCGAGCCGGCGAGGATCAACGAGCCGAACGCCAGCACGTTCGAGACCGTGTAGGCGAGCAGGTAGTAGAGGACCGACGACAACGCGGTCTCGCTCCATCCAGCGTCGGCCGGGCCGGACGCCGCCGCCGCGATCCCCACGAGGATGTATCCCGCGTGCGCGATGGAGGAATAGGCCAGCATCCGCTTCACGTTGCGCTGCACGATCGCCGCGAGGTTGCCGCCCAGCATCGTGATGGCCGCGAGCGCGCCGAGCACGCGGGGCCACCCCGTCGAAGGCGCCGACAGCATGTCGTCCCCGAACACGACGAAGAGCACCCTGAGCAGCACGCCGAACGCCGCGGTCTTGACGACGACCGCCATGAACGTGGTCGCAGGCGTGACCGCCCCTTCGTACGCGTCCGGAGTCCACATGTGGAACGGCACGGCGCTCACCTTGAACGCGAGGCCGACGACCATGAGCGCCATCGCCAGGATCGTGAGGCGCGTCTCCGCGTCGCCCGCCTCGATGGACGCCGCGATGCCGACGAAGTCCGTGTGGCCGGTCGCACCGTAGAGGAGCGCCGAGCCGTACAACAAGATCGCCGACGCGAAGCTGCCCAGCAGGAAGTACTTCAGCGCGCCCTCGGCGGCCCGTGGGCTGGTGCGCCGGAAGGCCACGAGGCCGTACACCCCGAGCGAGAGCGTCTCGAGCGCGACGAAGAGCGTCAGCACGTCGCTCGAGCGACCGAGCATCATGCCGCCGAACGCGCTGAAGACCACCAGGACGTAGAACTCCCCGCGCTCGAGCTGGTGCTCGCGGAGGTATCCGCCGCCGAGCAACGCCGCGAGCGCCGCGCCGCCGCAGATCGCGACATCGAGGAACAGGGAGAGGCGGTCCGCGGCCACCCATCCGCCAAAGAGTTCCGTGGACGCCGCCGTGACCGGCTCGTTCCAGAGACCGAGCGCGAGGCCCGCCCCGAGCGAGAGGACGACGAACGTCCCCATGGCCAGCTCGGCCTTGTCCTTGACCAGCGCGTCCACGAGCATCAGCCCGAGACCGCCGAGCGCCACGAAGAGAACGGGGAGCAAGGGCGCCCAGGCGCCGAGAAGTTCGATCATCGCGCACCTCCGGGGACGACCACGCCCGCAGCTGGAGCCACCGTGGGCTGAGCCTGTGCCGCCGCGTCGGGCGCGACGCCACCGGGGGGCGGAGCCGCCCCGCCTTCACCGTCCGCCGGTGCCAGCTCCGGGAAGGGCAAGAGCCGCGCGGAGTCGTCTCGCCAATCGGCGTTCCATCGCTCGTCGTACTCGGCGATGAGCCGCTCCACCGAAGGCTCGATCGAATCGAGCATCATCGTCGGAAACAAACCCATCCAGAAGATCGCGGCGACCAGGGGCGCGAGAACGGCGACCTCGCGCCAGTTCAGGTCGCTCAGGCCCTCGTTCTCCTTCTTGTCGAGGGGACCCCAGAACATCTTCAGCACCGCGTGAAGCATGTACACGGCCGCCAAGATGACCCCGGACGCCGCGAAGAAGGCGAAGACCTTCTCCCACACCGACAGCTGGCGGCTCACGAAGGTCCCGCTCAGGATCATGAATTCGCCCACGAACCCGTTCGTCCCCGGAAGACCGACCGAGCTCATGGTCACGATGACGAAGA
>CAIKNO010000396.1 GCA_903828805.1 uncultured Sandaracinus sp.
CCCTCGGCCGCTGACGACCGCGGCCCTCGGCCGCTGACGACCGCGGCCCTCGGCCGCTGACGCCAGATCCAGAGCCCCGCTCACTCGAGCGGGGCCGTCTCGAGCGACGCGTAGGCGCGCTTCGCATCGACCTGGACGATCTCCCCCGCGGGCCACACGAACGCCGTGAGGCGCCCTCCGAACACGCAGCCGGTGTCGAGCCCCCAGCACTCGACGCCGTCCCCGTGGGCATCGACGCGCGGCCGCTCCAGCCCGTGCACCTGATGGCCGTAGAGCACGCTCTCCGGCCCCCGCCAGCGACTCGCCCACGGGACGCTCCCGGGCACCGGCACCCGCGGGTCGCCGCTGCTGACGAACTTCCCTCGCTCGTCGACCTCGCGGATGCGGAGCACGAGCCGCTCGTTCTGCCGAGCGAGCGGCCAGCGCGGCTCGAGACCGCCGTGCACCACCACCCATCGATCGGCCAGGGTCCTCCAGACCGGCAGTCCGCCGAGCCACTGCCAGTCGGCTTCGTCCAGCGCTTCGTGGGCCGCGCGGCTCTCCTCGGAGAGCGGCTTCATCGGGTTCCGGTAGCGCGGGTCGGCGGCCTCGCGGGCAGCGTGCTTGCGAAACCGGAGATGCTTCTCCTCGTGGTTGCCGAGCACCGACCGCGCGCCGAGAGAGCGCGCGCGCCGGACGACCCCGACCGAGTCCGGTCCACGGTCGACCAGGTCGCCGACCATCCAGAGTTCGTCGCGGCCCGGGAGGAACTTCGCTTCCTCGAGCAGCGCATCGAGCTCGTCGAGACAGCCGTGGACGTCGCCGACGACGAGGGTGCGCACGGCGCTCATCCGCGCGACGTACCACGCGACCACGCGGAGAGCACCACGCCCGCGGCGACGGAGACGTTGAGGGACTCGACCGCACCCGATCCCGGGATGGTCAAGGCCGCGGTGCACGCCCGTCGAACGTCGCCGTGGATGCCGTCGCCCTCGTTGCCGAGCACGATGACCGAACGCGCGGGCCATCGGTACGCGTCGAGCGTGTGCGTGCCTCGGACGTCGGTCCCGACGACCGCGATCCCGGCGGCGGCGATCGACGCGAGCGCCGGCGCGAGTTCGTCGGTGCGCACGAGAGCCACGCGCTCGGCGCCGCCCTGGGCTATCCGGACCGCCGAAGGCGAGAGGATCGAGCGGCCCTCGGGCGCTGCGACGAGCAGGGCCTCGATGCCGAAGAACGCCGCCGTCCGGATGATCGCCCCGACGTTGTGGGGGTTGCCCACGTCGTCGAGCGCGACGACGGAGGCGGTCCGCCCCTCCTTCAGCCGCTCGAGGAGGGCCTCGAGCCCATGCACCTTGCGCGGCCGGACGACGAGGCAGATGCCCTCGTGGTGGACCGCCTCGGCCCGCTTGCCGAGCTGCTCGTCCGAGACCTCCTCGTACGCGATGCGCCGCGCGGCGGCCTCGAAGAGCAGCTCTCCGAGGATCGGGCGGAGCGCCCGCGCGTGCGAGATGCGCACCACGTCGTCCGGCCGACGGGCAAACACCGCGCGCGCCGCGGCAACGCCATAGACCTTCTCGTACGACGGACGGTTGGACACGCGGGGGTCCTACATCGTCGGGCCGGGATGCGCTATCCCCGGGGCGTGGATCGCAGTTCTCGCGGCGCACCCCGGCCCCAGCTCGACTTCGAACGCTGGATCGTCTGGTCGTCCGGGGGCCTGGTCGCCGTCAACAAGCCCGCCGGCGTGCTCTCGCAGGGGGGCGAAGGCGGCGCGGGCGTGAACCTCGTGGACCTGGCCCGCGCGCACTTCGGTCGCGGGGGCATCGGCGTGCTGCACCGGATCGATCGAAACGTGTCGGGACTCGTGCTGCTCGCGCTCGACCCGCGCACGGCGCGCGCCTTCACCGACGCCCTGGGACGCGGCGAGGTCGAGCGCGAGTACACAGCGGTCGTCCGAGGCCGCCCCGCGGACGAGGCGTTCACGGTGCAGGCGCCCTTGCTCAAGGACGCGCGGACGAACGAGGTCCGGAACCGGGCGGAATCGGGCGCCCATCAACGGAACCGGGCGGGACCGGGCGCCAATGTGGCAGTGCGTGGATGGAAGAATAGAAGGTGCCGTGCGGCGTGACTGAGTGGGTAGCGCGGGAGAGAGAAATCGTGAGAGTGGGGGGAGGATGTCCGGTAGAACGCTTAGTGCGAGAGAGAGAGAGAGAGAGAGAGAGTGGGGGGGGGGGGGGGGCGTTGGTTGCGCTGCGCTTGCGTATTGTGCTCACACGCTTCTATGCCCCCTTACACCTTCACTCCCTCTAAACCGCGCAGTGGGGATGTCTACAGCGGCAGAGGTGACTGTGGCTGCGCACTGCGGGCTCAAGGTTCTGGGGCTGTCACTCATCACCAACAAGTGCCTTGCGCCTGGGGACGATGTGACCCCGCCACCAACGCACCAAGAGGTGGGTTTACCTGTGCCGATGCCGGAGCCACAGTGTCAAGTGTCCATCACACACATTTTTATTTTTCCCCCCCCCCCCCCCCATTCTCCACACACACATTATCTTACCAGATCCAACCGCTCTCTCTATCTCTATCTCTCTCTCTCTCTCTCACTCTCACTCCTCCCTTTCCTCCATCAGGTTCTTGAGACTACCAAGCAGCGTGCAGCAGACATTCAGCTGCTGGTTAAGAGGTTTGTGGGTGATGTGGACCTCACGGGCCTGCCCCCTACAAAGGCAGAGGGGATTTTTAAATGGACCGTCTAAATTTGCTTAGAGGCCGCTGAGCAGACTAGAAAAAACTTGAACCCAGACAAACAAAAGTACAATACAATGAATGGACCAATTTTGCTTCACTTCTAGAAGCTCCACAGTTCTATAGATTGCGCAATCTTTACTCACAAAACAACCTATGCATCTTCAAACCCCATGACCGCGGTGGCGCCTGGGGGCATAAATGCGGCCACCTTGTACACGGAGCCCATCTGGGCAGGGTCCACCAGCCGACGCACGCCCTCAATGATGCCGTCCCGAGCAGCGCCGTCGGGGGCGGCCGCGAGCAGCGCGTCCGCGCGCGCGAGCAGGCCCATGCGCTGCAGGAACGCGGACTGCGTTGTGGGCCCGCACACGTGCGCGCCCGCAGCGCGCGCAGCGCCCGCGAGCGCCTCAAAGTCGACGTCCGCTGAGAGGTCCACC
>CAIKNO010000397.1 GCA_903828805.1 uncultured Sandaracinus sp.
CCGACGCCACCGGCGCCGCGCTCGCGGTGCCTGCGCCCTTTCGTGTCCGGGCCGAGGCCGGCGTCCCTCGCGACGGCTCCGGCCGCGCGCTCAGGACCGACGGGACGCGCGTCTGGGAGTACGTCGACGTCGAGCACAGCGCCCTGGCCGCGCTCGCCAGGGAGGTCGGACCGCTCTTCGACCCCGCCACGCCGACCGCGATGGAGCTCGCCCGCGGACTGCCCGCGCTCCTCGGTCCGGAGACGGAGCTGAGGGCGACGTATGGAGCCCACGCGCACGCGTACCGCGGCCCCGACACCCGCACGGGCGCGCTGCTCGAGGTGGTGTACGCCCTCGCGGAGGTCGTGCGGCTCGACTCGACGGAGGCAAGCCTCGAACTGCTCGAGACCCTCGTGCGCGACCACGAGCCCGAGACCGCAGCGCTCGTGCACGCCGCGCATGCGATGATCGACCGCGGGGACGCGTACCCCGAGGCCCGGCTGCAACAGCCCAACATCCTCTGGGACGACCTGATCACGCTGGGCATCGACTACGCCCGAACGCCCGGCTTGCTCGAGGCGTTGCTGCGGGCGTTCGCCGACCCGCGTTCGGCCCAGCTCGGGCCCGTCTACGGCGGGCTGATGCGCGTGCGCGACCGCATCGACGTCGACCCGGCCGCGCCCAACGCGCCTCCGGTCGGCTATCCGCTCGACGAGCCGGTCGATCGCTCGCGCCCCGACGAGGAGGGCAACGAGTCGCTCTTCCAGCGCTCCATCGCCCTCATCGACGGCCTGAACGGCGTGCGCGTCTGCAACCGCGAGGGCGCGGTCTTGAACTTGAGGATCCGCGGCATCCCACTGCGTTACCCGCTGTTCGGTACCGCCCGCGCGTGCGAGCTCATCGACATTCCCAACGTCGCCGAGGCGTACGCGCTGTCCATCCTCGGTCGCTACGAGCTGCGCCTCGGGAGTGGCCTGCTGCGGGCCATCGTCGCGTTCGCAGACGCCGTCGGCATCAACGTGGACGACGCCCTCGAGGAGTCGTCGGGCATCGAGGGCCTGACCCGCTTCCCCACCCCGCAGGCGCTCAACCGCCTCGTGTTCTGGGGACTCGATCGCAACGCCGCCGGCGTCTGCAATTCGACCTTCGCATGCCAGGTCTTCGACCCTGTCCGTGACCGGCACGGCAACGACGCGATCGCCACGTATCCCGGGACCATCTACGCGTGGGAGCAACCCGGCTTCTACGAGGGGATGACGCCGCTGCTCGAGGTGCTGCACCGCCCCGGGTTCGAGTTCGCGCCCGACGGCACGTATCGCTTCGGACGGCTCATCGGAGCGCTGCACCGGCACTGGGCCTCGCCGGGACACTGGCTCACGCAGCGAACGCGCGAATCTGCGCCGAACTTCTCCTACCAGGACGACGGCCGAAGCTACGAAGGCCTCGTCGCCGATGGGTTCGTCGAAGGACGCCTGATCGAGCGCCTCCAATCGGCCGCCGCGGTGACCGACGCGGTCGCGCTGCGTTCGGGTCAGCGCGGTCTGAGCGTGCTCGCCGCGACGGCCGTCGATCTGCTCGACCCGGACCGGAACCCGGGGCTCGCCACCCGCGACGGACGGACGACGCTGCCGGCGAACGACCGCTCGTTCGACTTCCAGGTCTCGCCCCTGCTGCTGATGCTGGACGCCCTCGGCGCGATGGACCGCGCGCTGGACGCCGAGCCCGCACGTCGGGCCGCGTGGCGAAGCGGACGCGGACGGCTCGCGCGCCGCTTCCTCGACACGCGACCGCTCGGCGACTCGGCACGCTTCGCCAACCCCAGAGGGCCGGCGCTGCTCGGGGTCCTGCTCCCCTTCGTGAGAGAGCGAATCGCGTTTCACCGCGGCCGCTCCGATCTCGATCGGTGGGCGCGCGCCTGGGTCCCCGACACGGCCGACGTGCTCGCGTCTCCGCTCACGTCCGGTCTCGTCCGGCTGCTCGATCGGGTGCAGGACGACGCCGAGGCCCGCGACGCGCTCGGCCGATGGGTCGGTCACCTGGTGGAGGAGGCGTCCACGGACGATGCGCTCGCCTCGACGCTGTACGGCGCCGTGGACCTGCTCTTCGTGCTCGAGGACGGCGACAACCTCATGCCGGTCGCGCACGCCCTGTCGTCGGCGTTCGCGCCGAACGCCCGCGACGTGGTGGCCGGCCGCGCGGGGTCCCTCGAGCTCTCGGCGAGTGTCGTCGCGGATGGCCTCGACCTCGTCCGGGACGTGCAGGAGCGCGATGAACGAAGGACCCTGCGGGCGTTGCTCGGAAACCTGGTGTCGCTGGGCGAAGGCGACGACGACATCACCCCGCTCGAGACCATCCTCGACGTGATGGGCGAGGTGAACCGGGTGCGCCCGGGGGAGGCCGGTCCCCTCGATGCCGCCGATCTCGCCGAAGGGCTTCGCCTCGTCGAGGGGTTCCTCCGGGACGAGCGCCGCGGGCTCGAGCGGCTCTACGACGTCGTGCAGAGCCGGGAGGCCCCTTGATGCGACGCACGGAGTTCGAGTCCGCCGCGCGCCGCCGCGGGCCGCTTCACGCCACGGCGTCGGCCGCAGCCGCGTTCGCCCTGTGCATCCTCGGCGCGGCGGCGACGCCCTCCCCGGCGCGCGCAGGCGGCTTCTACCTGCTCGAGCGGGGCACCCGCGCGCTCGG
>CAIKNO010000398.1 GCA_903828805.1 uncultured Sandaracinus sp.
CGGCCGAAGGCGATGCGGCCGAGCTGCCCGAGCAGCACGTCGAGGGCGACCTTGTTGTCGCCGCCCTCGGGCACGATCAGGTCCGCCCACCGCTTGCTCGGCTCGACGAACTGCAGATGCATCGGGCGCACGGTCCCGTAGTACTGCTCGCGCACCGACTCGAAGCTGCGGCCCCGCTGCTCCATGTCGCGCCGCGCGCGCCGCAGCACGCGGATGTCGGCGTCGGTGTCGACGAAGATCTTCAGGTCGAGCTCGGCGCGCAGGTCGGCGTCCGAGAAGATCAGGATCCCCTCGACGACCACGATCGGGCTCGGCTCCACGCGCCGGACCTCGTCGCTGCGGCGATGGTGCTTGAAGTCGTAGATCGGGACCTCGACCGCGCGGCCTTGCTTCAGGGCGCGGACGTGGTGCAGCAGCAGCGAGGTCTCGAGCGACTCCGGATGGTCGAAGTTGAGGAGGCAGCGGGCCTCGTAGGTGAGATCGGGCCGGTCGAGGTAGTAGCTGTCGTGCTCGAGGATGGTCACCGCCCCCCGGGGAGCGGCGCCGGCGATCTTCCGCGCGACGGTCGTTTTTCCCGAGCCGGTGCCCCCGGCGACGCCCACCAAGTACGGCTGCATGCGCGTGCCTTATCACGGCGCGGACCCCGCGGGCGACCGACAAGTGCGCGGTGATGCGGAAGGAGCGTGTGAGGACGGTCGGGGTCTCGGATTCAGATGCAGCTGCCCAGGACAGGCGTGGTGCCCGGGCACTCGCCGACGCGCTCGACGGCCCGGCCGCTGCCGATGGCGCACCACTCGGGCGTGCCGGCCGACAGGCCGGTCACCTGGTAGGGGGACTCGCCGTCCTCGAGCCAGTACGGATGGCTCAAGGCGAAGTCCCAGAGCGCATCGAACTGCCCACCCCCCGGGGGCGCGGCGAAGGGAGGCAGCGAGTGCATGCAGTTGTGGATGCACTCTTCGACGAACGCGCCTTCCGACGCGAGCGCGCCCTCCAGCCGGCGGGACGTGTCCTGGAAGAGGAGAAAACAGAAGTCGCTCGGCCCTCCCCACAACACGAAGGCGGGCACCGCGTGGGCCTCGCCGGGCCACGCCCGCACGGCGGTGCCGGGATCGAGCGCGACCGCACCGGTGCCGACGCCGCCGGAGAGCACGATCATGCTCGAGATCTGAGTCGAACGCCGGGGCGCGAGCTGGGCCGTCCACAGGGCCCCGGCGCTCGCGCCCACCGAGCTCACGCAGTCCAGGTTGATGGGGAACTGCCCGGAGACGCACGCGAGGAGGTCGTCGAAGTAGCGCAGTTCGCGTTCGAGCCGGCAGTCGCAGTTGCACGCGAAGTCCGTGACGCACGACGGGTCCTGGACGAGGTAGGGCCACTGGAAGCGCAGGCGTCCAGAGGACTCGGGGATGACCGCGATGAAGCGGAGCCGGTCCGCCGCGCTCTGCACCGCGGCCTGGGTCAGGAACGCGTTCGCGTTGCCGCCGAGCCAGTGCCAAAGGAAGACCAGGGGCAGCCGCTCGGTCGTCGGGTCGAAGCCCGACGGAACGACGAGCAGGAACTGACGGCTGTCTCCGCTCGACCGCAGCGTGTTGCGCCCCGGCACGAAGGCGGGGCACATCCCCGAACCGTAAGGCCGGGGAGGGTCCGCGTGGGGGGCGCCAGGGGGCGCGGGATCGCGGCAGGTCACCGCACGGCCCACGACCCCGGCATCGATCTGCGCGTCGTCGGGGACGGCGGCATCGACGGTCGTCGACGCGTCGGCGTCCGCCGCTGCGTCCGTGGCGATGCCGGCATCGGGCACGCTGGGGCCCGCGTCCCCGGAACCCGCATCGCCGAGGCTTCCTGCGTCGCGCGGCATCGGCGCGTCGAACACCGTCGCATCGCGTGGACCGGCGTCTGGACCCGCCGCGGCGTCGGCGCCCGTCCCGGGCGAGGCGCACGTGCACCCATGGAGCGCAAGGGCGAGCAGGGCGAGCAGGGGTCCGAGGCCATACCGAGGTCGCATTCCGCGAGGGTATACGGGAATGCGGGGCGTGCGACACGTCGGGCCGCGCCGCGAACTCCGGCGGGGCGGACCGTGGTTGCGCAAGTCGGCCATGGTGGACACGCGTCGGCGGTGGTCGGGTCGGCCCATGCGCGAGGAGGCCGCACCGGAGGCGGCCGCGGCGCTCGTTCACCACGAACCCCGGCTGCGGCGCGTCTTCTTCGGCGCGGCGAGCCGGGAAGGTCTCGAGGTGCGCGCGCACGAGCCGATGCAAGCTCGTGTGTCGCGGCGGACGATGACTCGCTCCGCCGGGCGCGCGCATCGCACGTGCGGGGCGGCGGACGATCCGCGGATGGTCAGGGGCGCTGGCCGCCCGCGATCCACGCGTCGACGACGGCCAGCTCCGAGGGGGTCATCGACGGCATGCTGAAGTCCCGGACCCGCACGACGGTGCACGCGCCCTTCGTCAGGCCTGCGCAGTAGTACGAAGCCCTCTGGCTCTCGGCGTAGCTCGTCGCGAAGTTCGCGCCGCCCGAGCCGCCCGTCGTGTGGCACGAGCCGCAGCGCGCGGCGAAGATCGGCGCGACGTCGGCCGCGAAGGTCGGCGAGGTGCAGACGCCCGCGGCGCAGAGGCCGCTCACGCAGTCGGCGCCGGTGCCGCAGACCCTTCCATTCGCGCAGTCGGCGCAGGTCGGGCCGCCGCAGTCGACGTCGGTTTCGCTGCCGTTGCGGAGGGTGTCGGCGCAGGTCGGCGAGGCGCAGACGCCCGCGGCGCAGACGAGGCTGACGCAGTCGGCGCCGGTCCCGCACACGCGCCCCGCGGCGCAGTCGGCGCAGGTCGGGCCGCCGCAGTCGACGTCGGTTTCGCTGCCGTTGCGGA
>CAIKNO010000399.1 GCA_903828805.1 uncultured Sandaracinus sp.
AGCGCCGGGCGCTCCGTCGACGAGGCCCGCCGCCGTCGCGACCGCGACCCAGGCGTCGGCTGCGTTGATCTCGCCGTCTCCCGCCGAGAGAGGCGCCACGTCGCTGAGCACGTCGGCCTGGATCGACGCGCTCCGCTGGCGCGCGATCCTGCGATCTCCGATCCGCGGTCGAACCGAGACGATCCCGTCCCGGACCGACGCCTCGCGTCCGAGGTAGAACGTGACGCTGCCGTCCTCGATGCGGGCCACGCGGTTGGGCCCGAGACCGTGGAAGAAGCGCCCCGCAGGGCCGCCCGATCCGTCCGTCGCGGTCACGAGCCGGCCCTGGTGGTCGTACTCGAAGGTACGGGCACCGCGAGCGGTCATCTGGCCCGCCGCGTCGTACCGGTACGAGAGCGCGTCGGCCTGCGCGACGGCGTTGGGATGCGTGGGATCGTACGAGAGCGTGGCCACGTGCGCGCGGCTCGCCTCACCCAAGCTCGACACGACCCGGGTCAAGCGGTCGCCCACGTCGTACCCGAGCTCGAGCGTCTCCTCGACGGCGCCCGCCTCTCCGAAGGTCGCCCGCCGCAACCGGTAGGCGGCATCGTGCTCGAACTGCCGGCTCCACGAGGGGCGCGCCGCCGAGGGCTCCGCGGTGTCCGTCTGCCCGGTGAGGTTGCCGACGCGGTCCCTGAGGATCGACGCGCCCTGCAGCACCCGGCCGCCGCCGGCGATCTCCAGCAAGGTCAGGTTGTCCTCGGTGTCGAACGCCTGCTCGGTCCGCACGCCATTCGCGTGCGTGAGCGTCGCCATCCGGCTCCGCGCGTCGTAACCGATATCGTCGATGAGGCCGGGGAGACCGATCAGGCGGCCCCCCTCGTCGTACGTCCGCTCCACCGCGATGCCGCCCGGAAACACCGTGCGCTGCAGCCTGCGGAGGGCGTCATACGTATGGCGGGTCTCGAAGCGGGTCCCTCCGAGGGTGCGGGCTTCGAGGACGAGGTTGCCCCGCGGGTCGTAGCCCACCTCCTCGAGCCCCTCGCCGAGCTCTGCGAGCGGGTAGCGCATCGAGACGATGCGACCGGCCCCGTGGGTGCACGCGTCGCAGGAAGGATCCGCGTCGTACATCACCTCGAGCAAGGTCGACGCCTCGGCCGCCGGATCCCACTGGCGGACCGCCCGCCCGAGGCCGTCGTACTCGGTCGCGAGCCGCTGCCCGCGCGCGTCGACCTGCTCGAGGATGCGGCCTGCCGGGTCGTACGAGAACCCGATCGTGCCCCGGTCCGGGTCCGCGACGGTCCGCACCCGCCCCAGCAAGTCGAAGGTCTGGGTGTGCTCGACGCCATCGGGCGCATGCACCCGGACCATCCGCCCCAGCGAATCGTGGTCGAGCGAGGTCACCTCGATCTCGCCTTCCCCCACGTCCCGGCGCAGCGACACGAGGCGGCCCAGGCCGTCGTACTGATCGACGCTCGGCGTGTTGGCGTGGGGGCTCGTGGGCTCGTTGTCCTCCGCGTCGAAGCGCGTCCTGCGAAGGGGACCGTACTGAATCGTCGAGAGCGACCTCGAACCGAATTGAGACTCGGTCGGCGTCGACACCGAGGTCGGCCGGTCGAGGGCGTCGAACGAGAACGTCGTGAACGGCACGTCCGCCGGGGGCGCCATGTCGCACGCCCCGCTCGGGCTCATGAACGGTTCGTGGCTGCGCGTCGGGTTGCCCCGCCGGTTCAGGACCTGGAACCCCGACACCGAGTAGCTGCCCTCCGCGACCCGGATCCGCGTCTGGACCTCGCGGCCGAAGCCGTCGATGCACGCCACCGTCTCCCCGTCGACCGGCCCGCCGACCTGACTGCGGGTGTGGCTGACGACCCGGCTCACCGGGTTGCCGAGCTCGTAGGCGTATTCCTCCGACGGAGTCGCGTCGGCGTCCCCGGGCCGGAGGATGCTCGCGACCCGACCGAACGCGTCGTATCGGTAACGCTCCGAGTTGCGCGCCGTCACCGCGCTGCCGCCGCGGACGAGCATCCACGCCGTCGACTCGCTCACCTCGTAGAAGAAAGGCTCGTACAGGTACTCGCGGCGCAGCGCGACCGGCGCGCCCTCGCGGTCGTGGAAGAGGTCCTCCACCCGCGCGATCCGGATCCCGAGGTCGTCGTAGGTCAATCGACGGCGCTCGTCGTCGGCCACGTCGAGGGATCCGTTGGGCCCGATCTCCTCGACGACGTTGCCGAGCGCGTCGTGGCGCACCCGCTGGGTCTCGATCCAGGTCGTGGCGTCGACCTGGGCCCGCATGCGCGTCACCGCACCCCGCGTCAGCGTGCCCTGGGCCGCGCCCACGAAGTCGGGGCCGTCGTAGAACGTCTCCTCGACGGACGCGGGCCCGCCCGCTTCGCCGTAGGTCCGCTGCACGCTCGCGCGGTCGGCGATCCACTTGCCGCCCGTCGCGGTGCCGGGGCTGATGTACGTCGTGTCGATGGTCTGCTCGTCCCCGGTGCACTGCGCGCCGCAGGGGCCGGCGCCGGGCGCACAGACGCCGCACGCCGCCGGGCGCTCGGGCGGACCGAGGTGCACCACGCCCAGGGACGCGCGACGCGTCGTCTGCCCGTAGCCGTCGTGCTCGGTGTCGGTGCGGATGGTGCGCCACTCGGCCTCGGGCGCGCCCTCCTGGACGATTCGCTCGTGCCGGGTCTCGCAGTACCAGCGGACCCGGACGGTGCCGGTCGTGGGCACCTCCGCGACGTCGCATTCATCCCAGGTCGTCCGCTCCTCGACCAGCGGCGACCACGCACCCGGTCCCCCCTCGAACTGCGCGGTCCGGAGCACCAGTCCGAAGCGCTGCGACTCGGTCACGCCCAGGTCGTAGTCGAAGGTGCTTCGGCTGCCCGGCTGGCCATCGGTCTCGCCGTCGGCCGTGACGATGCGCTCGACGTGACCGAAGCCGCGGAAGGCCTTCTCGACTCCGTCGTAGTAGCCATCCCGGTACGTCAACTCCGAGGTCTCGTGCGGGCCCGTCGTCTCGGTCGCGTAGAGGCGGTTCCAGGTGTCCTGGAACACGACGACGTTCATCGCGTTCGGCAGCTTGTGCGCCCACGGCGCGGTGGCCACGTCGCGCGCCTGCTGCAACACCGACGTGCCGTACTCGACCTGCTGCACAGATCCGAGGCCGTTCTCCACCCGGCTCAGCAGGTTCGGCCGCACCGGAAACAGC
>CAIKNO010000400.1 GCA_903828805.1 uncultured Sandaracinus sp.
CCCGTGAGCAGCGCGCCGATGAAGTTCACGCGGTCAGGCTCGGCCTTCCACTTGAAGTCGTCCACGGCGCGGCGGAGGGCGACATTGCCGCCGCGAGGGCGGACCCCGGGACCGTCGTAGAAGATGCCGCTCGCCGCGTGGAACCCGAAGGTGGCGATGAAGTTCCACTCCTTGTCGAACACGGGCGACCGGACGTAGCTCGTGAGCACCGGCAGACGATGGCCCACGCGCGGCGACGCGAGGAACGCCCGCGCCAGCACCGTCGGGAGCACGTCGTACCGGTCGAACGCCAGCCCATCCTCGTCCTGGTGCATCAGCGCCAACTCGAGGAAGGAGGAGAGCACGCCGGGGAGGTTCTGGTCGTTCAGGCGGATCGGGCCGCGCCCCTTCTTCACGAACACGAGGTCGTTGCCGTGCTGGAAGAAGCGGGTGAGTGGCTCGATGACCCCGAGCAGCTTGTCGAACAGGGCCTCCATCGTGTCCACGTCGGTGACGTGCTCCACCACGGGGATCCCGGGCCGTGTCGGTTCCGGGCGGGCCGCTCGCTCGCGCCGCTGCTCGTGGCGCAGCCTCTTCTTGACCTGGGCCGCTACTCCCCGGAGCACTGCGGGGGTGACGCCGGACTCCTCCCGCAGCCGATCCATCGCTTCTGCGCTTGCTACCGACGGAAGCGCCAGCGCGGCGCGCACCGCAGCCTCCAGTAGCGCCGAGCGCGTGGTCGCGTCGGTAGCGGCGGACCAAGCCGCTGCAAAGGCGTCCAGCGTGGGCGCGACGGTGTCCCGAGTCGGGTGCAGCGGCACGCCCGAAAGATCCGCCACCAGGCGTCGGGCGTCGCCGAAGTCTCGGGCCCGTCCACGGGCGACGATGAAGTCGAACACGCTCATCCCCTCCGACCGGCGGAAGGTGTGGAAACGGCCCCGCTCGTACCCGGCGGCGGTGTCTGCCACGCCGGCCGAGGGGTCCTGATCGCCGGAGGGGGAGTCGGGGTCGCGGCACTCCAACCAGCCGCTGCCTGTCACCTTGCCCGTCAGCCACTCCCCGTAGACGCGGGAGAGGTCCAGCGCAGCAAGCGCCGCTGCCCGCCAGGCGCTCTGCGCGGGTGTTTCCGGCGACTTGCGGTCGCTGGGGGTCCTCACCCTGGCACCTGCCGGCTTCGGGGGTGGCTCAGGCTCGCCCACAGCGGCGAACACGTCCATTGGCACCGGGATGGTGGTCACGTCGAGCCACGACACCCGATGGGGCGCGGCCTCGGTGTCCTCCCCCTTCGTCGCCACCGTGCCGTAGAGCTTCATGATCCGGCCGGGGTTGTGCGTGGCGATGTCCACCTTCGCCCCCGCTGTTGAAAATCGTCCGTGGAGGCTGTGAAGCAGCGCCTTCATGCACTTCGCGGCGTCCTTCACCTTCGCGCCAGGTGCTCCCTCGTGGCGGGCCAGGAGGTGGTAGCCGTTGCCGCTGTCTGCCCGCGTGAGCTGCACACCGACGCCCGCCAGCTCGACGCGCACCGCCTCGACGACGGTCAGGGCCTCTGCTTTCTCGGCATCGCTCGCGGAGCGGTCCTTCGGGTCGCGTTCGGGGTCTACGTCCACGACGGCCCACGGGTAGGCGAGGATGTCGGCGTCCTTTGCTGTCGTCTTCGCCCGGCGAATCGGCTGTCCGGTCGGCCACGCGGGATCGGGACGGACAGCCCCGAGCGTGAAGTAGATGTTGCCCTCGCCGCTCCGTGGGTGGTCCCCCGACGGGATGACCTCGCGAGGCGTGTCGCCGAGCGGTCGCAACGCCGCGACGAGCTCGTCCACGTCACCGGCAGCGATCCGGGCGGCCCAGATCACCTTTCGCCGGATGATGCGGATCTCGGTCACGCCGCCGAAGCTGGCGTGCAGGGTGGTGAGCAGGGCGGGGAACGGGCGGGTCACGTCGTCCAGCCCACGCTCGATCTCGGCGCGGGAGAGGGGCATCTACGCGACCCTCGGCGGGGGGTAGACGAGCGCGGAGAGGATCGCCGCCGCTTCGTTGACGTCGAACACGAGGTTCTCGAACCCGAGGTCGCGGGCGACCCGGCCGACCAGCGCGGCGGGCACACCTGCCTCGGCAGCGAGCTCGCCGACGGTCCACA
>CAIKNO010000401.1 GCA_903828805.1 uncultured Sandaracinus sp.
CCGCCGCGCGCCGGTCCGCGGACCTCGACCGAGCGCGGCCGCGCGAAGAGCCATCGCGCCGGCGCCGCGAGCAAGCGCTCGGACGTTCGGAGCGAGGCCTCGAGCGCGGGGATGTCGTCCCCGCCCTCGGCAACCAAGAAGCGGGCACGCGCCCGCACGCTCGATAGCTCGGAGGAACGTCGCTCGAGCATCGCGTCCAGCGCCACCTCGACGGAGCGCGCGGCGAGCCTGGAAGCCGCCGATGTCGCGGCGGCCAACCGCGCTGGAAGCGCCTCGACGACGTCGTCGTCCACGTGCAGCGCGAGGGCCATCCACGCCCCCTGAGGACCGACGCCCGCGCCCCGCCAAGCGGTCCGGATCGCCGGCCCCACCAGGCTCGCCTCCAGGGCCCCGAGCGCACCGCGCGCACCGGCCTCGTCCGCGCCGCTCGAAGGGCCCGGGGCGTGCAGCACGAGGACGGCTTCGCCACGCGCGCCGTCGAGCCATCCTGCGGACACCGCGTCCTCCGTCGGGGTCACCGGCGCAGGGGTGGACGCCCGCGTCCCCGGGGGCATGTCTGCGAAGGCCCGCCGCGCCACCTCGACCCACCGCGGCACGGACACCGGTCCCACGACGCCGAGCGAGGCGCGCGCGCGGACGACGACCTCACCCCGCATCGCCTCGAGGTCTCGAGAGGCCACCGCCGCGAGCCCCTCGAGGGTGCCTTCGACCGCCACCCAACCCGGCGCCGCGGGCGCGAGGACCTGCCCCACCATCGCTCGGTGGGCTTGCTCGCTCTGCCAACCAGCGAGCGCCGCCGAGCGCGCCTCCTCGAGCCGGGAAGGCGACCGTTCCGGCGATGCCGCGCAACGAACGAGACGCACCAACGCATCGGCCGCGCCCTCGCCTTCGGCGTCGACCACGATGCCAAATCCGCGCGCATCGACCCACGGAGTCCCACCCGCGCAGAGCGCGACCACCCGCGCGAGCAACGCGCGTCGACCGGTCACGCCCCGCGGCTCCTCCCCCGCCGGTGCGGAGAACGCGAGCGCGACGCCCACCCTCGGCACGTCGTCCGCCCGGACACGCACGCGGGCGCCCTCGATCGTCACCTCGGCGCTCGACTCGGACACCTCGCCGCGCGCCTCGAGGCCTCCGTGCGCAGACGCCGCCAGTTCCCGCAGCGCTTGCTCGGCCGCATCGAGGTGCGGCGCGTCGGGGTCTCCTTCGCCCCCACCGCCCGCCGGCACGGGCACACCCGCCCCGATCCCGAGCCCGCCTTCGATCCACCGGTCGGAACGGGCGGCCCACGCACCCCCGAGACGAGCGGCGATGGCCTCGGCATCGACGTCATCACCACCGTCTTCGCCCGTGGCGGGGCCCTGGGCCCGTGCCAGTTCCAGCGCCCGCACGAGCGCCCGCGGATCGTCCCCTCGGAGCATCACGACCACCGCGCCGCGAAGCGCGAACACGTGGGCCGTCGTCGACGCGCGCTGCGGCGCGAGTGCCTCGAGGGCCCGCTGGGCCAACGCCACCCCGCGCCGCTCGTCCCGCACGGCGGTCGCGACGCTCGCCACGCGCTCGATCGTGGCTTCGACGGACGCCCCGACACGCGGCGTGAATTCCGGCGCGGCCCCGCGGAAGCCCTCGGCCGCGGGCAGCGCCCGGAAGGCCTCTTCGACCTCTCGACGCAACACCGACTCCGAGACGTCACCGACCGCGACGAGCAAGGCTCGTGACGGCCCGTACGACGACGTGAGGAACGCCGTCACCGCCCCGGGTTCGAGACGCGCATCGTCGGCCGCCTCACCCAGCGGGTCCAGGCCGTGCGCGCCTCCGAGCAGGGCTTGCACCGCCCGTCGATCGACGCCGCGGCGCGGGTCGCCCGCCGCGCCGCGGCGCGCCGCGCGAAGCCTCGTCATCGCCGCATCGAACGCTTCGCGCGAGGGAGACCGCGTCGCGAGCACGGCCGACAGCGTCCGAAGGCAAGCGGCGAGACCGCCTTCCCGGCAGCCGAGCGCGAATTCGGTCCCATCCGGCAGCACCCGCGCCTCGACCGGTCCGCCATGGGCCGCCATCCACGCCGAGATCGTCGCCGTCGCGGGAAGCTCCGTGTCACGCGCGCCGGCATCGACCCACAACGAGAGCCGCAGCCTCCCTTCGCTGGGGCGCTGCACCAGCGTCACCGCCATCCCGGCCGCATCGAATCCGTGATCGGCCCGAGGGACCTCGCCGCCCGCCCGGGACGACACGCTGCCTGCGCACCCGATGAGGAGCCACGCGAGCACGGCTCCGCGCATCACGAGCGTGGCTCCGTCCCCTGGGCCAGGCGCTTCAGGTTCTCGGCATGCCTGAACCACACGAGCACCGCGATCGTCATTCCCATCCAGCCCCGCGGACTCGAAGGCCCGACGAGCGCAGCCGTCGCTGCCGCACCGACGATGGCGCCGGCAAGCGAGCCCACGCTCGCTCGCCCCGTCCAAGTCCGGAGGGATGCGTACGCCGCGAGCGCCAGAGCACCCGCCAGCGGAACGGCTGCGAGCATCACGCCCACCCCCGTGGCGGCGCCCTTGCCTCCCCGCCAGCCGTGCCACACCGGCCAGCAGTGACCGAGCACCGCCGCGACTCCGACCGACGCGACCCATGCGTTGTCGTCCCCCAACGCGACCCGCGCCACCGCGACCGGCAAGGCGCCTTTGCAGGCATCGAGGAGCAGCACCCAGCGCCCCTCCACGCGACCGACGGTGCGCGAGACGTTGGTCGCCCCTGCGTTGCCGCTCCCGACCGACCGCAGGTCGACGCCCCGGCGACGGGCGACCAGGAGCGCGAACGAAACCGCCCCCAGCAAGTAGGCGACCGCCACGAGACCAGCACCGAGCCATCGTTCCAGCACGGCGGCGAGCATAGCGGCCCGACCGCCGGACATCATCTCGAGCCTGGATGCCCCTCACGCCGGAGCGGCCGGTCGATCCTTCGCTCTGCCTCACGCGGCCCTCGTGAGGAACGGCTCGAGATCCCGCTCGAGACGGCATCGGATCTTGTGCTTCTTGGAGTACACCGTCTTGACCGAGATCTGCAGCGTCTCGGCGACCTCCTCGGGGCTGCGGCCGTCGACGTAGAGAAGCTGCACGAACGCCTGGTCCCGCGCCGACATTCGCCCGACCCCATCGACGACCCGGCCCCATTGCTGCTTCTCGCTCAACGCGTCGAAGGCGTCCCCCCCTTCCTCGTCGACGAGCGCCCAATCCTCACACGGCGACATCACCGGGCGGCGGGCCACCGCCCGCACGTGGTCCCAGGCCGAGCGCGTGGCGAGCAGCCCGATCCAGGTCCCCAGCGTGCAGTCTCGGGTTCCGTCGAAGGCCCGGAGTTTCTGCATGTCCCGTCCCGACAACGCGAGCATGAACTTCCCGCGCACGTCTTCCGCGTCGTCGCTCGACAGCGAGCGGTGGAACCTCGAGGTGACCTTGAGGATGCATCGCGTGACGAGCCCACCGAACCGTCGGTCGAACTCGGACCAAGCGCGCCGATCCCGCTCCACCAACGCCCCGAGCAGCACCTCGTCGGACCAGGCCGTGGGGGGCTCGCGCATCATCTCGCCTGCAGGGTTCCGTTCGATCACCGCCCATCCTCCATGCCGCGCCGTGCGCCGCCGTCCCGACCCACCCACGTGCCCAGGTGTCCCCGTGCCCTCAGCACCGGCCGTGCCATCCGCCGCGTCCTCGGCGCTCCCTGCGTCCGCCGCCGCCGTCCTCCGAAGGCCCGGGATCGAGCCGACGACCGCGGCCGAGCGCGCGGTACGCAGCGTCACGGGGCGTCACACTGTGACGGTGCACGGCGTCGCGCGCGTCGGCCCGTTGCGCTCGCCCGTGAGTCCCGGGAACCTTCCCCTCCGCCGGCGGTCTGCTGGTCCGGAGGTCCCCGTGGCAATCATTCGCGCCCTCGCCCGCTCGCTCTTCGCGCTCACGCTCATCGCGTGCGGCGCGGGTCCGCGCCCGGTCGCCGCTCCCGTCGCCATGGAGGAGACCCGAATCGTCGGCCACCGGACTGCCGGGGGTGAGTTCGAAGTCGACTCCTACGACGCCAGCCAGCTCTTCTCTCGAGCCTATGAGGTCGTCCAGCGAGGCGACTGCACGGGCGCGGTGATCCTCTACGACCAGCTCGTCCGCGAGTTTCCAACCAGTCGATTCGTGTCACCGTCGCTCTACAACGCCGGCCTCTGCCTGCAACGACAGGGATCTCACGCGGAGGCGGTCGAGCGCTTTGCGGCCCTCCTGACCTCGGTCCCGGGCTCGACCGACGCGAACGCCGCCCGCTTCCAGATGCTGGAATCCCTCGTGGAATTGGAGCGATGGGACGCCATGCTCGGCACCTCGGCCGAGCTGCTGACGCAAGAGACGCTGCGGACCGACGAGCGGCTCGAGGCCATGTCCCGGCGGGCTCAGGCCCTTCTCGGACTGCGCCGGTTCGACGACGCCGAGCGGGCCGCACGCGAGGCCACCGCCTACTTTCGCACGCGCCAGGGCGACGACGAGATCGCCGACGAATCGTTCGCCGCCGCAGCCCAGTTCGTGATCGCCGAGGCCCTCCGCGGGCGCTCGGAGCAGCTCGAGCTGCCCGACGCCGACGTGGTCACGCAACGGACGCTCCTCGACCGTCGTTCGGCCCTGCTGCTCGAGGCGCAGCGCGCCTACTTCGACACCATTCGCTTCACCCACCCGCGTTGGTCCGCGGCCGCGGGCTACCGGATCGGCGCGATGTACCAGTCCCTCTACGACGCCGTCACCCACGCGCCTGTGCCGCCGCCGACCCGCGAGCTCGGCGCCGACGCCCTGGAGATCTACCGGGCGTCTTACCGCGAACAGCTCGCAGACCGGGTGAGGCCCCTCGTCCGGGCCGCGATCCGGTACTGGGAGTTGACCCTCCTCATGGTCGAGCGGACCGACGTGGCCCGCACGGAGCCTCGATGGGTCGAGCGAACCCGGAGCGACCTCGAGCGCTCGCGGACCCTTCTGCTCGGGTCTCATGCGCCCGCCGCCACCCCTCCCCCGCCGGCCGTCGCCCCCTCCGAGACCGCACCCCCGATCTCCGAACCCGGACCCTCGGGATCGCCCGCGACCCCTCAGGGGGGCCCCCAAGCCCCGGACACCGCGCCCGCCGCACCTCACGAAACCCTTCGATAAGTGAAGGGCACCCCGCTTCGGGCGCCCCGACCCCCGGCACCCGTCAGCAAGGCGCGTACCCAGGCACGTGGATCCCGCTTGACAGCCTCCGGGGTGCACCGTACATATCGCGCCCTCGCGCTGACCGCGTGGCGGTGACGTCTGTTCTCCGACAGGTGCTGGCGTAGCTCAATCGGTAGAGCACCTGTTTTGTAAACAGGGGGTCGTGGGTTCGATTCCCACCGTCAGCTCGACGACCTCCAGACAGAAACGGGATTGTGGGCAGCCGCACCCCGTACACGCATCCGGAAACGTATCGACACGATTTCGCTCCTTGAATCTCTCCGGAGGGTTACCCGAGTGGCCAAAGGGAGCAGACTGTAAATCTGCCGGCGCCAGCCTTCGGTGGTTCGAATCCACCACCCTCCACTCCCTGTTCTTGTTCCTGCGGGAGTAGCTCAGTTGGTAGAGCGTCAGCCTTCCAAGCTGAACGTCGCCGGTTCGAATCCGGTCTCCCGCTCTTCCGTTCCATCTTCCCTGCTCTTTCAAACTTGTCCCGTCACCTACGCCCAGGTAGCTCAGAGGTAGAGCACCTCCTTGGTAAGGAGGAGGTCGTGAGTTCGATTCTCATCCTGGGCTCGATTCTTCAGTCGTCGTGAGAACAACAGGAGCGCGCTCGCCATGGCCAAGGAAAAGTTCGTTCGTACGAAGCCGCACGTGAACGTCGGCACGATTGGTCACATCGACCACGGCAAGACCACCACGACGGCAGCGATCACCAAGGTCGCCGCGAAGAAGTTCGGCGGCAAGGAGATCAGCTACTCGGACATCGCCAAGGGCGGTACGGTCCGTGACGACTCGAAGATCGTCACGATCGCGGTGTCGCACGTGGAGTACGAGTCGGAGTCGCGCCACTACGCGCACGTCGACTGCCCCGGGCACGCCGACTACATCAAGAACATGATCACCGGCGCGGCCCAGATGGACGGCGCGATCCTGGTGGTCTCGGCCCTCGACGGCCCGATGCCGCAGACGAAGGAGCACGTGCTGCTCGCCCGTCAGGTCGGCGTGCCCCGCATCGCGGTCTGGCTCAACAAGTGCGACGCGGTCGAGGACCCGGATCTGCTCGAGCTCGTCGAGATGGAGGTCCGTGACCTCCTGAACAAGTACAAGTTCGACGGCGACAGCGCGCCGGTCGTTCGTGGCTCGGCGCTCAAGGCGCTCCAGGGCGACGCCGACGGCGAGCAGACCATCCTGAACCTGCTCAAGGCCCTGGACGAGTGGATTCCGGAGCCGGTCCGCGACACGGACAAGCCCTTCCTGATGGCCGTCGAGGACGTGTTCTCGATCAAGGGCCGCGGCACGGTCGTCACGGGCCGCATCGAGCGCGGGGTGATCAAGGTCGGCGAGGAAGTCGAGATCCTCGGCTTCCGCGACACGCGCAAGACCACCGTCACCGGCGTCGAGATGTTCCGCAAGCTGCTCGATCAGGGCCAGGCTGGCGACAACGTCGGCTGCCTGCTCCGCGGCGTGGAGAAGGACGACGTCGAGCGCGGCCAGGTGCTCGCGAAGCCCGGCTCGTTGAAGACCCACAAGAAGTTCAACGCCGAGGTCTACATCCTCAAGAAGGAGGAGGGCGGCCGCCACAAGCCGTTCTTCACCAACTACCGCCCGCAGTTCTACATGCGGACGATGGACGTGACCGGGACCATCCATCTCGCCGAAGAGATCAAGATGGTGATGCCCGGCGACAACGTCTCCATGGTGGTCGAGCTGATCACCGCGGTCGCGCTCGAAGAGCAGCAGCGCTTCGCGATCCGTGAAGGCGGCCGCACCGTGGGCGCCGGCGTCATCACCAAGATCATCGAGTGATCCGGCCCACCGCCGCAGGACACGAGAGAAAGTAAGACATCATGGCCGCTGCCACCAAGATTCGGATCCGCCTCAAGGCGTACGATCACCGCCTGCTCGACCAGAGCGCCTCGGAGATCGTGGACACCGCGAAGAGGACCGGCGCGCGCGTCGCGGGACCCATCCCGCTCCCCACCCGTATCTCCCGCTTCACGGTGCTTCGTGGTCCCCACGTCGACAAGAAGTCCCGCGAGCAGTTCGAGATTCGCACCCACAAGCGTCTTCTCGACATCCTCGACCCGAACCAGCAGACGCTCGAGGCTCTCATGAAGCTCGACCTGTCCGCGGGTGTCGAGGTCGAGATCAAGTCCTGAGCTGAGCCGTTTCGGAGACACTTCATGGCGAAGATTCCGGTGTACAACCTGCGTCGCGAGAGCGTTGGTGAGCTTGAGCTCTCCGACGATGTGTTCGGGCGCGAGGTCAACGAAGGCCTGCTGTACGAGATCGTGAAGGCGCAGCTCGCGTCCAAGCGGTCTGGAACGGCAAAGACGAAGAACCGAGCTGAAGTCTCGGGCAGCACCAAGAAGATCTACAAGCAGAAGGGCACTGGTTCGGCTCGCCACGGCGACCGCAATGCCCCGAACTTCGTAGGCGGCGGTCAGGTGCACGGACCCGTTCCGCGCAGCTACGCTTACCGCCCGAACCGGAAGCAGCGGATCGGCGCGCTCGCGTCTGCGCTCTCGATGAAGCTCAAGGAAGGCCGCCTGGTGGTGGTCGACACGTTCGAGCTCGCCGACGTGAAGACCAAGGCGCTCGCCGGTGTGCTCGACGTCCTGAAGGCGGGCAAGAGCTCGCTGATCGTCGATGCGCGTGGCAACGAGAAGCTCCAGCTGTCCGCCCGCAACCTGGACAAGCATCAGTACCTGCCCCCCGAGGGCGTCAACGTGTACGACCTCCTTCGTCACGAGACGTTGGTGCTGACCACGAGCGCAGCGCAGGCGCTCGTGGCCCGCTGCCTGACTGCGTGAGGGCCGAATCATGAAGCCGGAACACGTCATCAAGCGCCCGCTGATCCTGACCGAGAAGGGAACTGCGCTCCGTGAAACGGAGAACAAGTACC